>JASHRR010000894.1 GCA_030037185.1 Xanthobacteraceae bacterium
GGATTCCGCCGGCCCAATATGCCGCCCTGGGCGCCGGCGCTGCGCACATGGCAACGGTGCTGCGCGACCGGGTCGAGCGATTGTCATGTGACTTCAGCCTCGACGACAACTATTTCGCCTGGCAGGCCTTTGGCCGTTCTTATCCGAACCACGCGGGCGGCCCGCTGCCGCCCTATCTGAAGCGGATGCACTTCGAGACCATACGCGCGCGTGCCGACCGCGTCGAAGTCCTTAACCGCTCATTTACCGAATACCTCAGGACGCAGCCGGATCGATCGCTCGACCGCTACGTGCTCCTCGACGCCCAGGACTGGATGTCGGATCAGCACCTCAACGAACTTTGGCGCGAGATCACCCGCACCGCGCGGCAAGGCGCGCGCGTGATCTTCCGTACGGCCGCCGAGCCGAGCCTGTTGCCGGGCCGGCTCGATGACCGCGTGCTCGGACAATGGCACTATAAGGCCGAGCAGTCGCGCGATCTGGCGCGGCGCGACCGCTCGGCCATCTATGGTGGCTTCCATCTCTATGTTCTGGCGAACGAGGGCAGGTGCCGATGAGCGCGATGTCGCTCTTGCATCCTCCTGTCGCCGCTATCCACCTTTTATGCTGCGCCGGTCGCGCCACCTGCGGATGACCGCGACCGCCAAGCCTCCCGGTTAACGGAATGCACGCTCACATGACGTCCGCGAATGCGACGGATCTGATGGACCGGATCTACCGGCATCAGCGCCATATCTACGATTTCACGCGCAAATACTTTTTGCTCGGCCGCGACCGCATGATCGCCGAGATCGACGCACGCGACGGCGCGCGCGTTCTTGAGATCGGCTGCGGCACCGGGCGCAATCTCATCATGGTGGCACGCAGATACCCCGGCGCGAGCTGCTTTGGTATCGACGTTTCGACCGCAATGCTCAGTTCGGCGATGGGCGCGATTTCGCGCGCGGGTCTTAAGGCGCGCATCCACGTTGCCCATGCCGATGCGACGCGGTTCGAGCCGGGATTGCTGTTCGGGGTAGACCAGTTCGACCGGATTTTCATCTCCTACAGCTTGTCCATGATCCCGCAATGGCAGAGCGTGGCCGGCACGGCGCTCGCCCGCCTCGCCCCCAACGGAGAATTGCGGATCATCGATTTCGGCAGCCAAGAACGGTTGCCGGCCGCGTTGCGCCGGCTGCTGTGGCGCTGGCTTGGTGCCTTTCACGTCGAGCCGCGCGACGATCTTGAAGCGATGCTAAGGGCAAAGGCCGCCGCCTCAGGTGCTAAGATGACGTTCGCTCGCCCCTATCGCGGATACGCGCAATACGCGGTACTGCGGCGCTAAAGGCCCCCCGCAACTCGCGGCGGCGGCTTTTTTTTAAGCCGCTGTCGCCCGACTTCGCTGCAGTGCACGCATTTGTCGGGCGTTTCGCTCTCCTTCTTGAAGCCCCCTGCCGAGAGAGTATCATCGTCAAAACAGCAATAATCGAAAACTGCCTGCGTCCCACCTCATCGGAGAGGTAACCACGATGAAAGCCAGCCTCTACGTCACAACCGCATTCGCCGCCATTGCCATGGCCGCCTTCGCCTCGCCTGACACCATATTCGCTGCCGAAGGCGCCTCGCTCCTCGCCGGCAGGGTCGTGTCTTCCACCGGCCAGCCATTGGCGGGGATTCCGGTCAAAGCCCATCGCGACGCCAGCGCCATCACGGTGGCCGTCTACAGCGACGCCAACGGCGAATACACGTTCCCGGCGTGGTCGGATGTTAAGCCCGGCTCCTATTCGGTCGCAATCGAGCTGCCGGATTTCGAGCATGTGGCCCAGCCGGTCATCGTTTCGGCAGGCCAAGCCGCGAAGGTCGATTTCACGCTCAAATCAAAGCCGCTCGCTTATGAAGATGCGACCGCTGCCGAAATTATCGCCGGCCTGCCCGGCACCGACCAACAGAAGGTTCTGTTTTCCCAATGCAGCAATTGCCACACGCTGCAGTGGGCGCTGCAGGCCGGGCGTACCAAGGAAGATTGGATCAGGGTGATCAAGAAAATGGCGGGCCGCGCCGCCGACCAGGAGGCGCCGGGGACCTATGCGTTCGGCCAGAAACAGTTCATCGAGCCTCTGGCGGAATATCTGGTGTCGATCCGCGGACCCGACTCCTCCGATACGATCCCATTCAAGCAACGCCCGCGGCCGACCGATCCGGCCTCCACCAACCTGGTGGTGACGGAATACGCGCTTCCGCGAGGCGGTCAGCGTGAACTCTATATGCTGCGCGGCGACCGTCGGTTCGTGTGGCCGCACGACGTCATCATGAACGACAAGTACGCCTACTACACGGATCACTTCTCCTACGTCCTCGGCCGGGTCGACATCAAGACCGGCGAGGCGACGGAAATGTCCTTCCCGCTGCCCAAGGGAGCGGGACGCGAAGGACGCAACATGACCGGTGAGGGCGATACGCGGGCCGGCGCTCCGGGTGGCGGCGCGCACGAGCTGCAATTTGATCCGCACGGTAATGTCATTGTCGGCATGGATAACGGCACGGTCAAGTACGATCCGGAAACGGGCCGCTTCATCGGCTGGTCGGCGGGCCGCGCCATGTTTGGTCTCGATCCCGACGGCAATGTCTGGAATTTACAGAGGAATGGCGACCTCGTGAAGATCGACACCAGCAGCCAAGAGCTGAAACGTACGATCTTCCAGATCCCCAAGAACCGGGGGATCTATGATACCGACACTGACTCCAAGGGCCGGACCGATCTTTACATCTGGCAGGAAGGCAAGATCGGCATCTTCGATCCGAGGACGATCGAATACGCGGAATATCGGACGCCGACGCCGATGGCCGGTCCGCGGCGCGGCCAGATCGACGGCAAGGATCGTCTGTGGGCGGCGGAATTCTACGCCGGCCAGCTGCTGATGTTCGATCCTGACAACAAGGTCTTGAAGGAATACCCGCTGGTGAATGGGAGTAAGCCCTACACGGCCCCTTACGCGGAGCCCTACTCAGCGAGCGCTGACGACAAGAACCAGATCGTGTGGACGCACGACTTCTCGAGCGGGCGTCTCTATCGCGTCGACATGAACACCGGGCGATCGACGGAATTCATGACGCCGTCGAATTACGAGGTGCGCGATCTGAAAGTCGATCCCACAGCGCCGCGCCCGACCGTGTGGGTGCCGGCCTATCGTCCGCCATCGAAGCTGGTGAAGATCGTGGTCCGGTGACTTGAACTCGCGTCGGCTTGCCGGACCCGCAGGCCGACGCTGATTAGCCGAAGCGGCTGTGCCCAGCGTTGCAACCCGCACCGCGCTGCCGCTGCGGGTACGCTGGCTTTCGCCGGCGATCAGCGCGACAGCTGACTGATCGATTGCAAGCGGCCTGGTCATCTGACCAACGAGAACGCTGCGGGCGCGCAGATTCAGGGAGGACAGCCATGGCCAACAAGCGTGGCGCTGGCCGTAAAGAACCGAAGCGCCGACACGAGAAAGCCCTAAGCAGGCGAGATCTCTTCAAGACCGGGGCAGCCGCGGGAGTGGGGGTCACCGTTCTGTCGGGCAAAAACGCAATCGCCCAACAGGCGTCCTCCGTCACGCCAGGCATCGTCTGGAATTATCAAGCCGATGTGGTCGTCCTTGGGTCGGGCTGCGTGGGGCTGCATGCCGCCGTCCGGGCGAGAGACCTCGGCGCGTCCGTGCTCGTTATCGAGCAGAACTTCGATGTCGGCGGCAAGCTGGTGCACAGCGGCGGCTGGACATCGCTCGGCGGCGGCGACCCGATCCAGGAAAGGGACCGGGCCGGAGCAGACCCCGATGGCCTGGGGTTGCGGCCTCCGCTCGTCAAGCCGGCAGACCTTGAGGATGACCCTGACCGGCTGTTCAGGGACATGACCGACTGGTCGGTCGTCGACGCGAGCGGCGTCGCCAGGTACCGCTACAACGACCGTGAGCTTCACCGCGCCTGGGCCGACAATGCTCCCCAGACCAGGCGGTTCATGATGGACAACCACGTCCGGTTCGCGCGGATCGACGGCACCCATCAGGGCGGCGGGATGTCCCGGGCCAGGGCCGCCCGGGCGATGATGAGACTCGCAGACGAGACCGACATCAAGGCGGGGACGATATCGCCGCAAGACAGAGGAGATCTCGCAGCCGAGCGGCATTCGCCCTTTAATCCCATGCGCACCATTCCGGGCGGCTCGGGGGAAGCGGTTGGCGCGCCCGGATGGGTGTGGGGCGGGTTCGTCATTGCAAGGTCATTGGAGTTCAGCGCCCGCGAGAAGGGCGTCCGGTTCATGCTCAACCGCCACATGGATGAGATCATCCGCGCGCAGCCGTTCTCAGGCAGGGTGCTCGGTGTCAGGGCCAGCTATACGCCAAGAATGCATCCCGAGACCGGCGCCCGGCTCGAAAGCTTCTGGCAGAACGGCAATCTCGACGAGCGTGCCGAGACGATCCATATTCGGGCGAGGAAGGCCGTCATCATCGCCACCGGCGGCATGCATGGCAACGTTAACCTGCGCACCATGATCGACCCGCGGATGGTCGAGCCGTCAATCGAGTACGGGCCGAGCTCTCTGATCGGGCCCCTCAATATGGATGGCAGCGGCATCATCGCGGGCATGCGAATAGGCGCCAACCTCGCGGGCATGATGCAGAATTACCAGCACTCGTTGGCTTCTCCGACGATCAGCAGCGTGCTCGGCACCAGGGATGCGGTAGCCAGCATCTTCCCCGGACACCCCGCGTTCCTGTTCGCACGCGCCAAGGGCATTGCGATCGGCGCCGCCGGATGGGAACACGCGATCGCCGTCAACCAGGTGGGGCGGCGATTTTACAACGAGAGAGCGATTGCCGACACCTCCAGCGATGCCAAGTACCCGCCAGGGTCCGACGGAACCCGCAACCCGTTCATGCCGCTGGATTGGCGTAATGCCAGTCCGGCACAGGTCAGGGCGCAATATAAGAGGTCAGCCGCGGCGGACGCGGCGCTCGCAATGAACGAGGGCTCGCAGGGTCCCGACTACGCCAGCGGACCGGTTTGGGCAATTTTTGATGCGGCCGCCGTGCAGCGGGGGGGCTGGCGGATTCGGTATCCTTATATTGCGGACCCGCCCGACGGGTATTTCCATAAGGCCGATACGCTCGCTGAGCTGGCCAAGAAAGTCATCGGACATCCTCATCAGAAGATGCCCCTGAAGTACCTGGAGGAGACGGTTGCGAGATACAATGGGTTCGCAGACACAGGCGTGGACGAAGATTTCGACAAGCCAGTCTTGCATCGAATCGACACGCCGCCCTTCTACGCGGCCTGCGCCAGCATTCGGGTGTTGGACTCCTATGGCGGCCTTCGGATCAACGGGAAGGCCCAGGTCCTCGATACTGCGGGCGAGGTCATAGCCGGACTCTACGCCGGCGGCGAGGCAAGCGGCGGCGGTTCGCAGCATGGCATCGGCAGAGCCTCTGTTCACGGTTACATCGCCGGGACGAACGCGGCCCAGGAGCGATCGGCGTGAGGGTGGCTGATGCAGGGCGCGCGCACCCGCCCTGTCACAGGCTGATCCCTCTTCCTGCGGTTGAAGGCTCACGGTGACGGCATGGCGGCAAAGCCGGTCAGCGCACGCCATCAGCGCACCTGCGCTGTCGAGGTCTCCCCCAGCGAAGTCGCTGCCGGGGCGAAGCTGACCGTTGCGGTCGGCGTGTCGTGCCCCCACGGATGCGACCTGCGGGGACAGAGCGTTTCGATCCGCGATCGGGACGACGCCGAACTTGCGCGCTGTGAACTGACGGGGTTCGACGGCGAGACTTACGTTACGAGCGCTTGCGTGTTGGCAGCGCCCGTCGAGGCGGGCGAGTATGGGTGGCGGGCGATCCTTGCCGGTCATGAGAGCGACGGCGTCCTGCACGAACCGACCTTGACGGCGTTCTCCTTCGCAGCCAAAGCTCACCTCGCCAGCGTGAGTGTTTGGGGCTTGCCGTCCGCCATCGCGGCAGGCGAGCGGTTCAGGCTCAAAGTCGGCGTCAAATGCTCGGCCGGCTGCAAGCTGGCCGGCAGGACACTCGGCGTTTTCGACCACCAAGGCAAGCAAGTCGGCGATGGAAGGTTGCTTAACGAGGCGTGGCCAGGCACGAGCGCCCTCTATTTTGCCGAGGTAGAAGCGAAAGCCCCGCTCACCACCGGAACCTATGAGTGGCACGTTAAGGCTCCCGGCTCACCTTTGCCGCCTCCCCATGCAGCCGGCGCATGCACGCTTTCAATCAACGTGGTCGGCTCTCCCGATTGTGAGTTGACGGTGACAGCATTCGATCGCGCAACGCAGATGCCGATAAAGGGCGCGCACATCCTTGTGCATCCCTACAGGACCAGCACCGACGAGACCGGGATAGCGAAGGTCAAAGTCATCAGAGGCAGATACAAACTCTATGTTTCCGGCTTCAACTACATCCCTTGCGAGAACACCATTGATATCGATGGCAACGTCGCGACTCGCGTTGAGCTTGCGCGAGAGCCGGAAGGACATGAAGATTATCGCTGATCGATCGCTTCGGCCACGCGGAGGGCGTTATCGAAAAACCAATGTCGCCGCCGGGACCGGATTGGTGACGTCCGCCAACAATCTCCGGCCTCTAGAGGCGACCGCCTGCCTGCCGTCAACCCGGCATCCGGAGTTTGTAGAACACGCCTCGGCGCTGCCGCGTGGTGAAGGCAATGCCGGTCAATCCGGGCTTGTGTTGCGCCGACGTTGATCCGCCCGGGCGGCGCCATGACCCGGCTTGGCCGGCAATCTTAATATCGGTGGCCGATGGTTACGAGGTCGCCCGGCCGACCCGGAGCGACGAAACACACAAGAGGCCGGTCGAGCTAAACGGTCTATCTCGAACTGTGCGCCGACGCTCTTGTTTTCGGCCGGCGCGCCGCTGCCCGCATGCGGCAACCAGCGCAGCGGCAGCCGCCATTCCTGATGAAGTAATCATAATATTCCTTGCCGTAATTGTAGGTTATTTCCTCCCCAGGCGAGATAGAGCGCAATGCCACGAACACGATCTTTCCCTTGCGCACCACCGGCTTGGCATTTGGCCAGCAGGAATGGTTCATGTAACGCGCAACATTCCAGCGCGGGGAGCCGTCGATCGTCCATCTGCTGTTGAGTTCGAACATGTATTTTGCGCCTTGCCGCTCGCGCCGCTCCGCTTCCTCAACCGAAAGGCGGCGGCCGCGATAGGTCGCGATGTAGGCGGCCCGTTTGATCACCTTTGTGGCGAACAGGCCAAGGCCGGTCGCCGACCGGCTGACGCGGAAAAAACGTGAGGACATCGTCTGCGATTAGCCGCAAATGACCTTGATGTCATCCGCAATCCTTAAGTTTTGCAGAGGTCTGCGATCACCGCCTGCGCCGCATTGTGTCCCGGCGCACCCGTCACCCCGCCGCCGGGATGGGCACCCGAGCCGCACAGGTAGAGTCCGGGGATCGGCATGCGGTAATGGGCGTAGCCCAGCATCGGGCGCGCCGAAAAGAGCTGGTCGGGCGTCAGCGCGCCGTGGAAGATATCGCCGTTGGGCAGGCCGAAGATGCGCTGCAGATCGAGCGGCGACAGGCTGCGCCGGGCAATCACGCTCGCCTTGAAGCCCGGTGCGTAGGTCTCCACCGTATCGATCATCAGTTCGGCGACGGTCTCGCGGTGCTCCTCCCATGACGAGCCATCAGGAAATTGCGGCGCAACGTGTTGGCAAAACAGGCTCGCGACATGGGTGCCGGGCGGGGCGAGGCTGTCGTCGAGCGTCGAGGGGATAAGCATTTCTATAATCGGCGCGCGGCTCCAGCCATGGCGCAGGCAATCGCGATAGGCCTGCTCCATGTAGGACAGGCTCGGGGCGAGGATGATGCCCGCAGTGAGATGGTCGCCCGCGGCGGGCAATGCGGAAAATTGCGGTCGCTTCGACAGCGCCACGTTCACGCGGAAGGTGCCGGAGCCGGTCTTCCACCTCTTCATGCGGGCCGCCATCGCGGACGGAACCGCCTCGGGCGGCACCAGGATTTGGAAGAGCCGCTGCGGATCGACGTTGGCGATGACCGCGCGCGCCCGCACCGGCGTGCCATCGTCAAGCACAATGCCAGTTGCGCGACCGCGTTCCACGAGGACTTCGTGCACCGCCGCACCGACGTCGATACGCACCCCATACCGGCCGGCAGCGTTCGCCATCGCCCGCGTGATGGCGCCCATGCCGCCGATGGCATGGCCCCATGCGCCCGGCTTGGCGTTCGCTTCGCCGAAGACGTGATGGAGGAGCACATAGGCAGAACCCGGCGTGTAAGGGCTTGCCAAATTCCCCACCACCGCATCGAAACCAAGCACGGCCTTGATGGGATCGGACTCAAACCACGCGTCGAGCATGTCGCCGGCCGATTTGCGCAACATTTGGAAGAGCGCGCCGAGGCCGTCGGCCTGCCACAGCCTTTTGCCGATGGCGGCGAGCTTACCGAGTTCGCGCGCTGTATCGCGCAAGCTCCCCAGTACGAGGTTGGGCGGCGCCCTGAGCACGAGACTTCGCAGCACGCCGGCAACGCGGCCGATCTCGGCCTGGTAGGCGGCATAGCGCGCCGCATCGCGGGCACTGAATTTGGCGATTTCGCTCTCGGTACGGCCCTCCCCGGTAATGAGGTAGCGTCCGTCGGGGAGCGGCAGGAAATTCTGGGCGCGGCGCAGCACAATACGCAGGCCATGTTCATCAAGCTTGAGGTCGCGGATGATCTTGGGCTGCAGCAGACCAACCGTGTAGGCGGCAGCCGAGTTGCGGAAACCGGGATGGAATTCCTCCGTTACGCAGGCTCCGCCAACCACACCGCGCCGTTCGAAAACGCGCACCCGCAGGCCCGCCATGCCGAGATAGGCCGCACAGGTGAGCCCGTTGTGACCGGCTCCTATAATGATGGCGTCGAGGTCGGACATGGCGGTCCTTTGTAAACCGCAAATTGGCGTAAATCGGTCAGTGCTCCAGGTTCAATCCCAGCAGCCGCACCGGTTCAATGATAAGATCAACTGATCATATCTGCGCAGCAGTTCCACCAACAGGAAGGCACTCATGCACGACATCGTCATTCGCGGCGGTACGATCATCGATGGAACCGGCAAGCCGCCCTTTTCCGGGGACCTGGCCATCGAAGGCGCGCGCATCGCGGGTGTGGGCGGCCGGCAGGGTCCTGCTCGCCGCGAGATTGACGCCAGCGGGCTCCTGGTAACGCCCGGATGGGTCGACGCGCACACCCATTATGACGGCCAGGCCATGTGGGATCCGCTGCTGGCGCCTTCGTGCTGGCACGGCGTCACAACGGCGATATTCGGTAATTGCGGGGTCGGCTTCGCCCCGGTACGGCGGCAGCATCGGGCCGCCTTGATGGAGCTGATGGAAGGCGTCGAAGAAATTCCGGGCGTTGTCCTTGCCGACGGATTGACCTGGGACTGGGAGACCTTCCCGGATTTCCTCGATGCGCTGGAGCGCCGGCCGCGCGCGATCGACATCGCGGCTCAGCTCGCCCATCACCCATTGCGGGTTTACGTTATGGGCGACCGCGCCATTCGGCTCGAAGCTGCGAATGCCGACGACATTGCCGAGATGCGCGATCTGACGATCGACGCCTTGCGTGCCGGCGCTTTCGGCTTCACCACCTCGCGCACGGACTCTCACAAGACGCCCGTCGGCGAGATGGTCCCGTCGCGCTATGCCGCAAGGGAGGAACTGCTCGGCATCGGTTCTGCGCTCGGCGCCGTCGGCTCCGGCGCTTTCGGCATGAACAGCGATTTTGACGATGAGACCGCCGAACTCGCCTGGATCACGCAGCTCGCCCACGAGAGCGGGCGCCCGGTCTGGTTTCTGCTGACGGATCGCTATGACGACCCGCAGCGCTGGCGGCGGCTGCTGGCGGGGGCGCATGCCGCGCGGGCGCAGCGCGCGCACGTGACGGCGCAGATCGCCGGCCGGCCGATCGGCGTCATGATGGGCATCGGCACCGCGCTCAATCCGTTCTCGATACGACCGAGCTATCGCGAAGTCGACGGCCTTGGCATCGCTGAGCAGCGCCGGCGTCTGGCAGAGCCCGACCTGCGTCGCCGGATCCTGGCCGAGAAGCCTTCCGATCAGGAGGTGAGCCGGCTGGCACAGTTTCGCCAGCTGATCACGACCCGCTGGGACAGGTTTTTCGTTATGAGCGATCCGCCGGACTATGAACCGAGCGGCGAGATGAGCGTGGCAGCGATCGCGGCCCGCGAGGGGCGCACGCCTGACGAGGTGGCTTATGACTACCTGACCGCGGCCGAGAAACGGTTCTTGTTTTTCCCGATCGTGAACTATGTGCAAGGCGATCACGAGCCGATCCGCGAGATGCTGACCGACCCGGCAACCCTGCTCGGACTGAGCGACGGCGGCGCCCATTGTGCCTCGATCGTCGACGCCGGCGTGCCGACGTTCATGCTCCTGCATTGGGGCCGCGACCGCCGTCGCGGACCCAGGCTGCCGCTTGAATTACTGGTCAAGCGCCAGACCAGCGAAACGGCGGCTTTCTTCGGCCTCTCCGACCGCGGCCGACTCGCGCCCGGTCTGCGAGCCGATGTCAACGTAATCAACTTCGACGGGTTGAAGCTTTACCAGCCGGAACTGGTGAACGATCTTCCGGCCGGCGGACGCCGCTTCGTGCAGCGGGTCGATGGGTACCGGGCAACACTGGTTGCTGGAATCCCCATTTTTGAGGAAGGCGAGCACACCGGCGCGTTACCCGGTCGTCTCGTGCGCGCCGGCCGGACATAGAAAGCGGCCTCAGCCCTCTTCCGGCTTGCCGGGAGAGGGGTCGCCCGCGCCCGGTGCGAAGGAAGCCTGATCGGCGCCTTGCGCCGATCCACAAGGCCATTGGAATGTTTTTTAGTGGCGCAATGCTGTTTGGCGCTGCGCCACACGCCGAGGATACCGGCAGCCGTCATAGGCGGCGCGATTTCACCGGCTGCCATCTGATCGATGGGACGCAGGCAATTTTCTCAATCAAAGCCGGGCGGCGGAACGAAGCCGATGATGTCCCTTTCGATGAAGCCGCTCAAGGCGACTGCGGTCCGGTCGCGTCCGCTCGCTGCGATCGCCTGGTAGCCGACCGGCAGCTGTGATCCGATCATTCCAGCCGGGCCTACCGTCGAGGGCAGGTAAACAAGGCTCGAATAACCGGCCCAGAACAGATGGGACGTCGATGGCACACGTTGGCCGTTCACCGTGATCCTGCGCTGCCAGCGCTCGGCTGTATGGTCGTGCGGGAATGCAGCGGAAACACCGGCCGGACAAAGAAGAATGTCGTGGTCCTCGAAGAATGCCGCAAAGGCGCGCCGGGCGCGGTGGCGCTCATTGTTGAGCCCGAGCCAGTCGCGGTGGGTCAGAGCATTCCCGCGCACCATCAGATCGAGATAGGGCTCGTTACCGGGGCCAATTGCCTGCGCGGCCTTGCGCCAGCGATCGACGTCTTCGTCAGGCGTGCGCGCCGAAGTCGCCGCGCGCAGCAGCAAGATGTACATTTCGTGGAGGCGCGCGGTGTCGAGCCTCGGCTCGGCCTCCTTCACCCGGGCGCCGCACCGCGCCGCCGCATCGACCAGCGCCTGGAGCTTGTCCAAATATTCGGTTTCCGCCTCG
>JASHRR010000895.1 GCA_030037185.1 Xanthobacteraceae bacterium
GGGGACGCGAAAGGCCTCTCAGCGACTCTCCCTAGGAGTCTGGCGGGGCATATCCCGACCGCGTGGGCCGACACAGCGGCCAGCCGGACGTCCGCCGCAATTAGGATGGCACGGGTCTACGATAGGCCCACCCCACGCTCCCTGGCGCAAGGCGCTGCGCCGGGCGACTACGATACGTTGACACGCGATGGCAAGAACGACCGCCGGCAATCAACCGCACCAGCCGACAATTCGATGTCGCACGCACCTAAAAGGCGAGAAGCAACCAAACACCCCAACGCCAATATATTGCAGAACGCGCAACTGCGGTTTTACATTCGTTGCGATTTGACGCTTCTCGGCTCCAACGCAAGGCGACAGTGCCCTTCTACTGTAGCCTCCGAAAGGCGGCGGGGCGTAACCCGTCGCTAAACAGACATTCCACACAACGAACCTATTAAATGACCGTTCCTGATGAACTCGCTCGCCGGCTAAGACTCTGGGACCAAGTGTCGAGTGGAGGTGCCGGAGACGCCGACCCAAGCATGTTACGGTCTGCGCTCGTGTACGGCGGCGCACAGGGAATCTGGGTCGACAAAAAGACGACGGGCGCGCTCGCAGAGGACGGCGTTACCGTGAGCATTCTGCACACCGGGCGACACTATGCGGATGACCTCTCCGATGACGGGCTCATCTACCATTACCCCAAGACGCGTCGACCGCCCGGCAGGGATGCCGCAGAAGTTCAGGCTACCAAGAACGCCGGCGCGCTTTCGCTGCCGGTTTTCGCGATTCTACCTGGGACACGTAGCGCTAAACGTTCCGTCCGACTTGGATGGGTCGTCGACTTCGACGAGGAAAACAGGCAGTTCTTAATCCTGTTCGGCGATCATAAGCCTGAGTATCAGTCGGCCCCGAGCGAAGAGATGCCCTTCGTGCTGACCGGGGGAACCGCCTCCCGAAATGCCATGGTGAAAGCAAGGCCTGGTCAGCAGCGCTTTAGGTTTCAAGTGCTAGCCAAATACGGCAGTAAGTGCGCTGTCTGCGAGATAACGCATCCGAGCCTCATCAAGGCTGCGCACATCTGCGGAAAGGCACACAATGGCTCTGATGACTGGCGCAATGGACTGCCGCTCTGTTCTACACATCACGACGCGTTCGACGCACACCTCTTTGCAATCCATCCTAATACGCACGCAGTTATATCGATGCCTGGCGTCTCGCTGTCGAGCATCGGGATCGTCGCGAAAGTGCTCAATCCTATACACCAATACCCGCATCCACAGGCGATATCGTGGCGTTTCACTCAAGCCAACAAGCTGTGGTCTGACGAGGGACAGCGAGCTGCGAAAGAGACCAGCGCCGACTGACCAATATAACGGGCATTAGCCAATAACCACGCAACCATTATAACGTGAGTCAAGCTGACTCATCGACTTAGCAAGCGTTCGCGAGATACTCCTCGGTCTCGGCGGCAAGGAACGCGGAACGGTTCCGCTGGGTGTCGTCGCTCCTTGGAGGGTGTATCAATGCGTATCGTCGTTTCTCTGCTCGCCGCTGTTTGCTTCATCGCTGCTGCTGCGCCAGCAGCACTGGCCGAGGCCAATGCAACTGGCGTTGCTAGGCCGCAGTCTCAGGCTGCGCCTTCGCCCAGCACCATCGACATCATCAGGCAGCCGTCGCTGCTTCGTCAGAAACTGGCAGGCAACTGCACGACCACGTGTCAGTGGATCGGCAATCAGCAGTTCTGCAACACTCATTGCTTCTAACGTAATCGTACTTTCTGCCGACCCCTTCGGCAGCCAAAGCCCTCCCTTGGGAAACCTTGGGAGGGCATTTGTTCTCACCTACGGTTCGAGGCCAATTTGAGGTGGCGATTAGGCCGTTTCCGTTCGTTGCCTCGCAAAAAAACGATGGCCAAATCAACTGCTCGATCGGCGCGGCCGTGCTGTGTGAACGGCGAATCGCCTTTGGATTACGATCCGCTCCGCGCGGTCGCTCGCGAACGCAACGCATTGGTTCTCCCTCGCCCAATTCAGCGACGTGTGCAGTAGCTCGCGCGCGATTCCGTGGTGTCGGAGTTCCGGAATAACATAGAGTCCTTCCACATATCCGGCGCGTTTTCCTTCGAGTCCCGGGACGTCCTCGCGAATTGAAAGCTCCAGAATCGCGATCGGTTTGCCGGCGGGATTCTCTACGGTGAAGGCTGCGTTCAGCTCGCCTAGCATCCCGGCAAAGAATTGCGCAATCTCGCGCGGATGATCTTCTGCTGCATCCGGCGCACAATGCGGTGCGCAGTTTTACCCATGCGGCTGTATCCGCTGGACGCACCGTCCGGATCACAGTTTCTTTCGCCGTGCTAGTTCTCCGGTTCATTCAGCGCCGCCTGGAACGCTTAGCCGATTTTCAGATTGGGCCAACTCATCCGGCTCCCCGTGGGGCACAGACAAATGAGCCGGCGAAGTCTATCGCATCAACGCGATCTGGGTACATGTGACGGGACGTAGGCATGAGCAACCGGCACCGAGCCCTTCGCGCCCCGCTTGCATCCTATACGCCCTACAGAACCAACACACCTCTCCGGTAAGTCCTGTCCAACCAGATTCCAGCCTTGGAAGCCCTGCGGTATCGCAAGCTTCTAACGTTTCCGGTTATGCTCGGGCATTCCTAGGCAAACAAGCTCCGCCACTATGAGACCGGAGAAGGTCTGGAAGAGAGGTTCAGCATGACGAACCAATTCCACGAGGCTAATCGTCGTATATGGGACGCAGCCTCGGCGTCCTGGGCGCATCACGCGGACGCACGCGGTACATGGGAAAAGTGCCATCTCGACCCCTCGCTTGCCCTGCACTCTGCCGAACTCGAATGGCTCCGCGATATTGCAGGAAAAAAAGCTGCGGTCCTCGGGAGCGGCGACAATCAAGTCGTTTTCGCGTTGGCTGGTCTGGGAGCGAACGTAACCAGCATCGACATTTCGGAGCCGCAGATCGAGACTGCAAGCAGTCGCGCCGCTGCTCTCGGCTTACAAGTAGATTTCGTGCAAGCCGATGTCGTCGACCTGTCAGTCCTGCCCGACGCCGCATTCGATGTCATCTATACAGGCGGACACGTGGCGGTATGGGTTTCTGACCTACGGCGTTATTACGGCGAAGCCGCTCGCATCCTGAAATCAGACGGCTTACTGATCGTCAGCGAATATCACCCGTTTCGTCGGGTGTGGAGCGACTCGGTGAATAGCCTCGAAATCGGGTTCAACTACTTCAATCGTGGACCTCACCGCTTCGAGGCCGCACCAGATGTCCTGTACGCTACGCCCGGCGAACTGGAGCAGTTCGAGTTTCACTGGACCGTCGCCGACTATATCGCGGCAATCCTAGCCGCGGGCTGTCTGCTTATTCACGCCGAGGAGTTCGGCGACACCTGCGAGACGTGGGAAGGGGCGCCGATGTCCGGTTTGCCCGCGTCTCTGCTGCTAGTTGGTCGCCGCTGCTGACCGGCAGACCCGCCAGCATTCGACGAGCATTATCGAGGGAAGTGTGGTCTTGCCGCCAGTCTGATGTCTCTTATCGTCACCTTCGGCAACGGCATCGCCGGCGTGCTGTTCCGCCGGCAGATCCGCTGATTCCCAATGGGGACTGGCGGCCGATTTCCGTCCGGGTCAGGCTAGATACGACATTGCAAGTTGCTTTGTAGATTGTGCAACACTCGTGGTAATTAGAACCGCAGCGCTAGCGCTTGCGAATACCGAATAAATTCGATTGTGCTGTGGCAATCTTCTGGATCGGCCGAATCCCTTCCTCGACTAAATTGGCCCTTGCGCTTCGCTTGAGCCCGTTCAATGAGACCACGCCAGCGCGCATCAAGAGCGGTTAGAGCCCAACGCGCCCCGGCCGCCTTCGATTCAATGGTCCCCGTCGTAAGCGAGTGCAACATGCGGCAGAAAGATAAAACGAGGTAAGGCTGCCGCCAGCCGTTGTTGAGGCTGCCACGGTCCAGCAACATTTCATTACCCCAGTCCCGAATTACGGCCCCGATCTCGTCCTTGAGCATTTCAGACGAAACCTCATCGACCAACTCGGTCACAGGCGGTCCAGCCAGAACTATGCCATGATTACGCAACGACCAACGCACAACGTTCGTGTTGTCATGATTCGACAATTCGAACTGCAGGCTACCGTTATCCAAGTAGTGCCACGGCGGCTGGTTCAATTCGTGGCGACGCACGGCGGCAGCGGGCGCGTAGGAGCCTTCGAGATGCTTCGGCCAATACCCTTCACGTTCGTAGAGAGACGCGTGGATCGCGGTGAGCGACCCAACTTCCTCCTGGCCGAGCGGCTCGACGATGGCTACGAGGAAGTCGACGTCACTGTCCTCGTCCGCATCGCCGACTGCAAATGAACCCTGCAGGTACGCTCCGACAAAGTTGGCGCCGAGCGTCATCCTCATTGATGTC
>JASHRR010000896.1 GCA_030037185.1 Xanthobacteraceae bacterium
ATTGCCGCCATGCGGGCCTTGACCTCGGGCGACTTAATCACCTCGGTTACCGCGCGACCGATCTTCTCGACGATTGGTTTGGCGGTTGCGGCGGGCGCGAACAGTCCCTGCCAATTGTCGACGCGAAAATCCGCGATGCCCGATTCCTCGACAGTCGGAATCTCCGGCAGGCTTTGATCGCGGGCCGCCGACGTCACCGCAATCCCCAAAAGCTTACCGGACCTGAGATGGGGCACGGCTGGAGCGGGCATCACCCACATGGCATCCACATGGGCGCCGAGCAGGGCGGTCAATGCGGGCGCTGCTCCCTTGAAAGGAATATGCGTGGTGGCGATGTTGGTCCGCTGCTCAAGCAACACCTCGGTCAGATGACTCAGCGTTGCCGTGCCGGCGGATGCCATGTTGACGTCGGCGCCCCTGCGCCTGGCATAGTCGAGGAACTGATTGAAGTCCGCAACGCCGAGGTCGGGCCGGACGACGAGAAGCTGAGTTGCCGTTGCGATGAGAGCAATCGGCTCGAAGCTTTTCAGAGGATCGGGATTGACGTTGGGATACAGGTACGGATTGACGGTGATCGAATCCGGCATGACCAGCAGCGTGTAACCATCCGCCGGCGCTGCCGCCACGAAGGCGGCGCCCGTGGAGGTGCCGGCGCCGGCGCGGTTCTCGACCACCACTGCCGTCGGCCATACCGTTTTTAGTGCGTCCGCCACAATGCGCGCCACCGCGTCGATCGGTCCCCCCGGCGACGCCGGAACCACCAGCTTGACGGTGCGTGAGGGAAAATCCTGTGCTTCCTCGGCATGGGCCGCAACGAACACGAAAGGCAGCGCCAAAGCGGCGAGCATACGCACAAGCCTCGTCACGTGACCGCTCCTTCCCCGATATGGCGTTGCCGGCTAGGCTAACACAGCACTCAGCGCCGCGCTACGCGCCGCAACAAGCAATCATGCCTCGGTCCGTTCCGCATTTGCAGCCGAGGTGGTGGTGACCGATTTAGGCCGCAGGCAGCGGTGCGAGGCCGTCACGCGGGCCTCACACATCGACGCTCGCCGCCAGCGCATTCTCCTGGATGAATTCGCGGCGCGGCTCGACCACGTCGCCCATCAACTTGGTGAAGATGTCGTCGGCGTCATCGGCCTCCTTGATCTTCACCTGCAGCAGCGAGCGCGCGTTGGCATCGAGCGTGGTCTCCCATAGCTGCCCCGGATTCATCTCGCCGAGGCCTTTGTAGCGCTGAAGCGTAACGTTCTTGCGGCCCATTGCGGTCACCGCTTCGAACAGGCTGACCGGACCATGGACCGGGATTTCCTCGCCCTTGCGGCGCAGCACGCCGGCGCGCGGATAGTTTTCCTGCAGCGAGGGCGCAAATTCATCGAGCTTGCGGGCATCAGCCGAACCGAGCAGCGCGTGATCGATCATCGCGACGTCCTTAACGCCGCGAACGGTGCGCTCGAACCGGAAACCTTCGCCCTCCAGGAAGTTGCCGACCCAACCGCGCTCGGTTTCCTCGGAAAGCGCATCGAGCCGCCGTGCAATATAAGGCGCCGCGGCGGCCGCCTTTCCTGAGTCGCCGAAAATGCTTGCGCTGAGCACCCCAAGAATGGCCGCCTGCTCGATCACCTGGCGGTTGTAGCGGGAATGCAGCCCGGCCAGGATATTGCGGATGATCCGCCCCTCTTCGACAACCCGGCGCAGATCTTCGCCCGCCCTTTCGTCTCCGGTCGCCGAGCGCAGCACGGCCTCCTCAAGGCCGCCGGCGATGAGATAGTCCTCCAGCGCCCGATCGTGCTTGAGATACTGCTCGGACCTGCCGCGCGTGACCTTATAGAGCGGCGGCTGTGCGATGAAGAGATGGCCGCGATCGATGATGTCTCGCATCTGGCGATAGAAGAAAGTCAGCAGCAGGGTGCGGATGTGGGCGCCGTCCACGTCGGCGTCGGTCATGATGATGATTTTGTGATAGCGCAGCTTATCGGCATTGAACTCGTCGCTGATGCCGGTGCCGAGCGCCGTGATCAGCGTGCCGATTTCCTGGCTTGAGAGCATCTTGTCCATGCGGACGCGCTCGACATTGAGGATCTTGCCGCGCAGCGGCAGGACAGCCTGAAACTCGCGATTGCGCCCTTGCTTGGCGCTGCCGCCCGCGCTGTCGCCCTCGACGAGGAACAGTTCCGATTTGGCCGGGTCGCGCTCCTGGCAATCCGCGAGCTTGCCCGGCAATGATGCGACGCCGAGCGCACTTTTGCGCGTCATCTCCCGCGCCTTGCGGGCAGCCTCGCGCGCTGCGGCGGCCTGGATGACCTTACCGACGATGGTCTTGGCCTCGCTCGGATGCTCCTCGAACCAGGCCGCCAGTTCCTCATTGAGGATGCCTTCGACCACCGGGCGTACCTCGGAGGAGACGAGCTTATCCTTGGTCTGAGAGGAAAACTTCGGGTCCGGCACCTTAACCGACAACACCGCCGTCAGACCTTCCCGGCAGTCGTCTCCGGTGAGCGCGACCTTCTCCTTTTTTGCGACGCCCCCCCGTTCCGCATAGCCGGTTACCTGGCGGGTGAGCGCGCCGCGAAAGCCCGCGAGATGCGTGCCGCCATCGCGCTGCGGGATATTGTTCGTGAAGCAAAGCACGGTCTCGTGATAGCCATCGTTCCACCACAGCGCGCACTCCAGCTCAATACCGTCGCGTCCGGTCTTAACCATGATCGGCTTGGGGATCAGCGGCGCTTTGTTGCGGTCAAGGTAGCGCACGAAGGCCTCGACGCCGCCCTGATAGACAATCTCCTCGCGCTTTTCGACGGCGTGGCGCCGGTCGGACAAGACGATACGGACGCCGGAGTTGAGAAAGGCGAGTTCGCGCAGACGATGCTCCAACGTCGCCCAGTCGAACTCCCTCATGCTGAAGGTCGCGGGCGACGGCAGAAACGTCACCTCGGTGCCGCGCCGATCGAAGGCCGGGCCGGCCTCGGCCAATGGCGCGACGGGGTTGCCGTCGCGGAATTCCATGGCGTATTCCCTGCCGCCGCGCCAGATCTTGAGCTTGAGCTCGCTCGAGAGCGCGTTGACGACCGAAACGCCGACGCCATGCAGGCCGCCTGAAACCTTGTAGGAGTTCTGATTGAATTTCCCGCCGGCGTGAAGCTGAGTCATGATCACTTCGGCCGCCGATACACCTTCGCTGTGAATGTCGGTCGGAATGCCGCGGCCGTCATCTCGCACCGTGCATGATCCGTCCGGATTGAGCATCACGGTCACTTCCTTGGCATAGCCGGCCAGAACCTCGTCAATTGCGTTGTCGACAACTTCATAGACCATGTGGTGGAGCCCGGAACCGTCGTCGGTGTCGCCGATGTACATGCCGGGACGCTTGCGCACAGCCTCAAGGCCCTTGAGGACCTGGATTGACTCCGCACTGTAGTCGGAAAGATCGGTTTGGCGGGCGGATTCGGCCATGAAAAGACTTCGTTCGGCTCTGGAGATGTCATGCTCCGCAGCCTTTCGTGTGACACGAATCAGAGGCCGCGTACAGAGCAAATTGACTGTAGTTAAATAGTTGTCGCACAAAGGAATTTCAAGTGAGACCAGCGGCTGTTGGCAGGGCCGTCATTGCAATGCGAAAACACCGCCGGAATCACCCCGGCCCGGACCGCAAGTGCACTCTTTTGGCCACCCGGACCACCCCCCGCGTCCACCTCGAGATTTAGCCGCCCCGCAATTGTGGCCTAAGCGCGCAATCTGCGCACGTCGATCAGGTCGGCGCGCGACGCGACATCCGCGAATGCCATTGGATCGGCGCCGGTCATCCACACCTGCGATCCAAGCTCGCCGAGGGCCGCAAACAGTGCGGCTCGCCGGTCCGGATCGAGATGTGCCACCACCTCGTCGAGCAGAATCACCGGCGCAGTGCCCGTCATGTTGCCGATCAGCGCCGCATGGGCGAGCACCAGTCCGATCAGCAGCGCTTTCTGCTCGCCGGTAGACGCATTGCCCGCCAAGATAGTCTTTTCCCGATAGTGCACGACGAGGTCCGTCAGATGCGGACCCGCGAGACTGCGTCCGGCGGCCGCGTCGCGAGCGCGGTTTTCTTTGAGCATTGCGCGGTAGCTGTCTTCGACGTCGATCGCCGGGTGAGTGAGCACCATCGCCTCCATCCAGCCGTCGAGCGCAATCTCGGCAGCAGGAAACCCAAACCGTGCTTCACGCCGGGTTGCCAGCACGGCAGACAGGCGCCGCACTGTTTCGGCCCGCGCCGCCGCGACTGCGACGGCAATCTCGGCCGTTTCATGCTCGGCAGCGTCAAGCCAATGGCGATCGGCGTCACGGTTCTCCAGCAGCCGGTTGCGCGAACGCAGGGCACGCTCCAGAGCCGACACCCGTGAGCCGTGGGTTGCGTCCACGGCGAGTACGAGCCGATCGAGAAATCGCCTCCGCTCGGACGCAGGCCCGAGCAAAAGGCCGTCCATGCTGGGGAGGAGCCACACCACGCGCAAATGATCCGCGAAGGCAGCTGGAGAGGCGACGGGTTCGCGGTCGACCCGGCATTTTCGGGACAGCATCGTTTCCCCGGATAGACCCGGCTCGACCCCGGTTCCCAGCGTCGCTAAGCCCAAGGCGCCGTCGACCTCGGCGGACACCGCCCAGGCGCGAATGGCAGGACGATCGTGAATTCCCTCAGCGTGGTCGCCATTGCCGCCGTCATCCGAAAGCCCGACTTCATAGAGCCGTGCATGGCGAAGCCCCCGACCGGGAGAGAGGAACGAGATCGCCTCCAGCACATTGGTCTTGCCGGCGCCGTTGGGACCAGTCAGCGCCACCAGATTCGCCTTTGGCGCCACTATCGCCGTCCGATGGTTGCGGAAATTGGTGAGAGCCAATCGGCAGATGCGGGCGGCCTTGCTCACGAACGCGCCCACCTCCTCTGCCATGATTCCCATGTTTTCAATGGCTTACAGGCAGGCAAACCAGTCATCCCCGCATCAGTCCCCGGATAGAATTGCCGCATCGGAGCTCGCTTTCCAGAACCTACTCAAAGCTACGCGCACGTTTGAGATCTTCAACGCCGATCCACTGATATGTCCTGGCCAGGTGGTAGCCTTGTGCGAAGCGTCGCGGCGAATATTACATGCAATCTGGCGAGCCTGCGTCTCGCTCGGTCCCGGTTGCGGGACTGCCGCGGGACATCGCACGCGATACGCGGCGGAGGCGCTTGAGCAAGGCTGTGTGTGCTTTCGGGATGGGGTCACCTTTGCTCGCGACCGCCAGCGTCTTCACACCAAGGTCAACACCGACCGTGCCGCTAGGGTAGGTGTTGCGGGTCGGCTGCTTCAACCAAGATTGAAGCAAACCCGCAGTGCGGCTGACAGTGACTCGGCTTCAACACGCCGTCGAAGCGGATTGCTTCGCGCATGCGGACCCAGCCGACTTTAGGCAACTTGATCCGGCGGCCGTCGC
>JASHRR010000897.1 GCA_030037185.1 Xanthobacteraceae bacterium
GGCGACGACCCACGTCAGCAACGTGGGAGCGCAGTTGACGTCGGCGGCGCCTACAACACGACGTTCCTGACCATCAAGCACACCGGGCTTCGCACGTCGATGATCGTCGATCCGCCCGATGGTCGTCTGCCGCCGCAGACTCCCCAAGCCCAGCGCGCCGCCGCGGCCGACCGGGAGTTTTTCCTCGCGCTGCTGCAATCAAGCGACGCGTGCAAGAACAAGGAGCCGGTGTGCGCCGGAGGCAAGTACGACCCGACACCCTCGCCGCGATTTTCGGAACCGCCGCCGCGCTATCACGCCGGCAACGTCGCGCGCTTCAACCGCAGCGACGGGCCAGAGGACGACGGGTTGTCGGACCGCTGCCTGCGCAGCGGGCTGCCCGAGTTCGGCAGCCTGTTCGGCGGCAGCTTTCGCCGGATCGTCCAGACGCCGGGCGGTATCTCGATGTTCTATGACGTGAACCAGGGCCAGGGCTGGCAGCGCAACATCGTCATGAACGGCAGTCCTCACCTACCGGCCAACATCCGCCAGTGGTTCGGCGACTCGCGCGGCCATTGGGAAGGCGACACACTCGTGGTCGACGTGACCAACTTCAGTCCCAAGACCGACGTGTTTGGCTCGCGCGAAAATCTGCACCTGGTCGAGCGCTGGACGCGCACCGGGCCAAAAACCCTTGCGTACGAGGCCCTAATCGAGGACCCGACCGTGTGGACCCGACCATGGACGATCAAGCAGGAGTTCACCCGACAGAGCGATGAGGAGAACAGGATTTATTACGAACCCCGCTGCATCGAGGGAAACTACGGCCTGCCTGGACTGCTGCACGGACGGCGCGTGGAAGAGCGCGCCTTCGCGGAGGGACGCGGCCCCGACCCGAGAACCAGCGACAGCGTCGGCGCCGTCCTGTCAGTTCAGCAGGATCCCCTGCAGTAGGGTCGGCGCGCTAAGCTCTAGCGGGAGGCAGTCGTCACGGCTGACAGTCGCGCCTCGTCGTGGCGCGACGCTGCGGTCCACAGCACCCTAACCAAGTACCTACACCAAAGGAAGCTCCCGGCGCATCACCTATTTCACGTGAAGAGCTGAGCTTCCTCTCGGAAACTGATAAAGATTGGCTGATGGGCGCGCGAGCGTGCGGCGGTTTGAAACCTGATCAAAATGCGTCCCGCCGGCCGCAACTTTCGAATGGGGGCCGTGCTGGCAACATGGCCGCTTGAACGTTCCTTGGGCCGAAAACATACTGTCTCTGCAAACCAACAGAAGGGACAACAGCGATGAATTTAGCGCTTCGCAGCCTTTCCGTCGCCCTCGCGCTAGTGCTATCCGGGGCAGCTGTATGGGCGAAGAATTATGAAGTCGTCACCCGCTCCAACCTGCAATTCGTCCAGCACGATGGCGCCAATCTGGCGGGCGATCTCTATCTCCCGAAGGGACTGGACAACGCCCCGGTGGTGATTGCCGTCCATGGCGGCGGATGGCAGGCCGGCAGCCGCGCGTCCTACAAGTATTGGGGGCCATTCCTCGCCCGCAACGGCTACGCGCTGTTCTCCATCGACTACCGGCTCGGCAAGGCCGGCACCTATCCCGGCAGCGTCTACGATGTGAAGGCGGCGGTCCAGTTCGTGCGTGCCAAAGCCGCTGATCTCGGAGTCGACCCGGAGCGCGTCGGCCTCATGGGCGATTCCGCTGGGGGCCATCTTGCTGCCCTCGTGGGGCTTGCGCCCGACCAGTTCACGAGCGAGTACCGCGGCGATCCCAATTATGCGGTGTCCGCCAACGTGAAGGCCGTGATCGGCTTCTACGGAGCCTACGACATGCTGGCGCAATGGCAGCACGACCAGATCGCCCGCCCGCGCGACCAGATCACCGAGAAATACCTCGGCGCGTCGCCGATGCAGAATCGGCGCGTTTATTTCGACTCCTCGCCAATGAGCTATGCGACGGCCGATCGCAACCGCACCCGATTCCTGCTCATTCACGGCACAGCCGACGACGTGGTCGATCCGGCCACCCAGTCCCAGGCATTCCAGAACGCCCTCAACCAGGCCGGCATCTATGTACGCCGGTTCGTGATACCGGGTGCTGGTCACTTCTGGGCAAGCGATCCGTTTGAAGGCGAGATCGGGGGGTACGGGGCGACTGTCGCGCCGACGATCCTTCGGTTTTTGGAGGGGGCGCTTTAGACGGGATCGCGCACATCGCGCGCTGTAGGATCCATACCGCCCGGAAAACTGCCAAAGCAATATCGGTCAATTTTCGACAGTCGTGCGGCGCAATCAATAACAGTCTGCGTTTGACGGGCGGAAGGATCGTTGCAAATCGGCAGCGGTCGCCAGCTCACCATCCTTCAAGTGCTGCGGGACTCGGTTGCCTTGGCGGGCCCGCACGCTCGTGATCGCAGTGCGAGACCGCCTTTGACGGGGCCGTGGATGTGAGAACGTCGTGTGTGCCTGGTTGATCGGCGGATCGAACGACTCATATCGAACCGGCAGGGGTTGAAGTTCTGTTGTTGGGCAGGTTTTGCGGCGCTGCCTCGGCCATGGATAGTCTCCTCGGGCGTCCGAAAAACCTGCACGACGATAGGCAGTGGATGAGCACCGCCCAACCCTCCCC
>JASHRR010000898.1 GCA_030037185.1 Xanthobacteraceae bacterium
GCGGCGATTCCGCCGGCGGGTTCGGCCAGCACGGCATCTGCCGGGCCGCAACTTTCGGCCGCATTGCGGGCTTGCACGCTGCGGCGCAGCCGTCATGAACGCAGGTCCTCCGGCCGCGGCTGCGGCCGCAGTGAGGTTGGCGCTCGCCGGGCCCGTTCCGTCGGAAGTCCCGGTAGGCGCGGATCTTGTGCTGCAAGCGAGGGTGTCGGGCGCCAGCTGCGAACTGAGCGGCGGTCGCATCGAGGTCGTCGCCGGTGAAAAAATCGTGGCGACGGCGAAACTGATCGCATGTCGTGACAATGTCTATGAAACCGCCCCTTTCCCACTCACGGCGCCTGTTCGTGTCGGGGCATTCGGTTGGATCATCCGCTTTCCGCCACAGGTGATCGGCGGCATCCCGTACGGGGAAACCGTGCTGCCGATCTCGTCGCAGACGAGGCCGCACCGCACGAGCCTCGCCGTGTGGGAGGTTCCCTCGCCGGTGCAAATCGCGAGCCGCTTCTCTATTACGGTAGGAGCAAAGAGTTCCGGCGCCTGCTCGCTTGGCGGGGCCAGGATCGAGGTCCGCGATGACACCGGCAGGGTCGTCGGCGAAAGCATGCTCGGCGAGATGCCCTGGTGCGGGAGCGATGCACTTTACTGGACGGAGGTCGTGCTCGCCGCTCCACCCAGAGCAGGGCCGCAGTGTTGGAGCGCCGCATTCGCGGCCGCGGATGTGGAGCTGCCGCATCTGGGCGCCTCGGCCGAGTTCACCTTTACCGCCGTCGAGCCGCCCGAACACCGCGTCGCGGTCACGGTCATAGAAGGTGACGCGGCGAGCCCGGTGGAGAAAACCGAGGTCGCGCTTGGCCCCTACCGGGCCGCTACCGACAAGGCCGGAGTAGCGCACCTCCAAGTCGCGGCCGGCACCTACGAGCTCGCGGTGTGGAAGTCCGGCTTCAAGGCGGCTGTTAGAACCGTGGAGGTTGCTGCTGACGCAAGCGTGCAGTTCGAACTGGTTCGGCTTGCGCAGGAATTGACGGCCTGGGACTAGTCGATGTCCGCCTCAACCTTAACCACGTCGTCCCCCGGTCTCGGGGCGGCTCGAACCACGTGAGCAACCTCGTTCCCGTCCTGCATTCCCGGTACACAGGGACAGCAAGAAGGCGCTCTCGTTTGAGGAATTCACGCGATCCCAAAGCCCTTGCCGCCACCCACGACTTGCCGCGCCGCTGAAGGACGCCGCCGCCATCAACGCCATACGCCGGGCTTTGTACCGGCGATCGGATTGCCGATCGGGGTCCGCCGCAGGGTGCAAACAAAGCTGGGCATGTCGGCCGGGTCGCGGTGCGCGAAGCGGTCGTTAACACCGGCAAGGCTCAACACATCAACTGGCTTGCCGACTGCTTCAGCCGTACGGCTTCGACGTCGCCGGCTTTGCTGGTTCGGTCCTTTGGGCGAACCGGTTGTCAAAAGCGCGTCGTGAGGTCCGTGAGCCACTGCGGTGAGAGCGCGACGAGCTTCGTCTCGATTGATTTGTCGAGGCTCGTCAGCACCAGCACACCGATCGCAACGAAGAGAACGCCGAGCCCGATTTTGGCGTTGTTGCCGGCTGACGCAAGCTGGTGGCGCCAGCGCATCATGGCTTCGCGCGACAACAGGCCGAACGCCAGCAGCGGGAGCGCCGCACCTATTGCGAATGCGAACATGGTGATGCCGACCTGACCGAGGTCGCGGCCCTGCGCCGCCACCAACGAAGCGGCGCCCAGGGTCGGGCCGACACACGGGCTCCAAACCGCGCCGAGCAGCACGCCGACCCAGAACTGACCGGTTCCGCGGCGGACACTGCCAAAGCGCGCGTCGGCCCAATTCGCGATCGGACCGCTCGCAACGGCGAGTTGGGCTTGAAATCCAGGGAGCATCAGCACCAGTCCGACAGCGACCATCAGCACGGCGGCCGCATAGCGAAACACATCGGCATCGAGGCCGGCTGCAAAGCCGATCGTCGCCACGAACATGCCGACGGCAACGAACGAGGTGGAAAGACCGATTGCGAGCGCCGCCGGCCCCCATTTGCGTTGCGATGCCGCCGCGCCAAGAACGATCGGCAGGAGCGGCAGCACGCATGGCGACATGACCGACAGCACACCGGCCACCAGTGCAAGCGCAGGGCCGCCGAGTGTCATCCGTCGGGGCCCGTCACAGGACCTTGTTCAGCAGAGCGGCAATCGATTGACGGTTGGTGTCGCCGACCGATCGCCCCTGCTCGGTTGCGCCTTTGAAGGAAATCAGCGTGGACTGCATCCGTGCTCCGAAACGACGCACCAGATCCTTCTGGCTATCGAAATCAATGGTGAAATAGACGAGATCCTTGAACTTGGGATCGGCCATCAGTTGGGCGAGAATGGGCGTCTGCGCCTTGCAGATCGGGCACCATGAGGCATGGATGGCGACGAAGATGGGCTTGCCGGTCTTCTGGGCCTCCGCGAAAGCCGCGTCGTTGAAGGGCTGCGCCGTTGCAGCGAGCGCCGGGGCTGCGGGGGTGAAGCTTGCAGCGGCTGCGGCGAACAGAACCGTACGGCGTGACAGCATGGGATCCCTCCTGGGTTTGGTTGGCGGACGAAGCGTGATACACACGGAACGGTCGGTGATCACATTCACAACGCGGTCGACGCGATCAAATCTCGTTGATTTGATCCCGCGTCAGTCATGCTCAGCACCCGAGCGCGCCCCAGTTTCGCCATCAGCGTGGCTCTTCTGAAGCGGAGGGCAAGCGACATCACCGAATGAACAAAACACGCAGCAGTCGCCTGCTTTCGGTTTCATTTCTCCGCTGCAGCTCCTGCGATCGCGGAGGAACCGGCGTCTTGCGGGGCGCGTCCTCAGGCGCCAGGCGCGGGTTTGCTGCCCAGGCGACGTATCGACTGCCACACGACATGGTCGAGCGACAGCGGGCCGGCGCCGCGGCAGAGCAGCATCAGCAGCATCGCCGCCCATTGGATGTGCGTCGGCCACGCCTGCGGGTAGACGAAGACCTCGATCACCGTCGTCATGCCGAGCAGCACGAGCGCGGCCGCGCGGGTGAAGAGGCCAAGCACGAGCAGCACCGGCGTCGTCAATTCGATCGAGAGCGCGAGGTTGGCGGCAAGCTCCGGCGGCAGCAGCGGCACCTTGTATTCATCGGTAAAGAGCTCGATGGTTGTGTCCCAACTGGCGAGCTTGGCCATGGCGGAGTTCCAGAACACCGCGGCGGCGCCGACACGCAGAGGTAACGCGAGCAGCGTGTACGGCACGCGATCGAGCACCGCGATGGACTTTTCGATAACGGCGAGCAGCGGCCAACGCGGCGACGTTGAAGCGGCGATATCCGTCATGGCACTGCCTCCGATGCTGCTGTGGGGGCCGTTGCGTCGCGAGGCGCGAGACGGAAGTCAATGAACCGTCCGGCGGCGAGATGTTCGGCGAGCCAGCTTTCATGTTCCGCCCCTCCCTGCTCGCGAGCGCTTGCATCAAACACGTCAACGAGCGGCCGGCCGTCGCACAGGGCACCAGCGAAGCGCCACGCGGCAGCGTCGAGGCGCGACACCTCGACGCCGGTGGCGCGGCGCTCCACCAGCAGACAGACCGGGCCGCTCTTGAGGTCGACTGCCGCGAGGGCCGCATCATCGCCGGCGAGCACGCCCCGCCAGATCACATCGACCGGATAATCGGTGCGCAGGACGCCGATCGACGGATGCGGCACGAACGACACGCG
This sequence comes from Xanthobacteraceae bacterium, assembly GCA_030037185.1. The sequence continues at coordinate 3,734 of JASHRR010000898.1, forward strand.
AGCCTGATCTTCGGGCGCGAGAGTTTGCAGCCGGGCCAAGTCGAGCGGCTCGGTGTCCAAGGCATGGATGGCGCGATTGACCGCCCATTCAAGGCGCGCGACATCCGCCAGATATTCGAGCGATGCGGCTGGCTGAAAGCCGCTTAAGAATTGCGGAAAGTCTGCGCCATAGTCGTCAAGATAGGCAGCTCGCGGCGGCCGTTGGGCAATGAACACGGCGGCGGCACCTTCGAAGAAATCGTGGCCGACCAGCCGCTGGACAGCCGGAAAGGACAGGCGCAACGCCTTGGTGACCCCGCTGACGAACGTATTGCGATAGACGTTCAACCTTTCGGCCGGCACGTTGTCAGCAAGCATCGCGGCCGCGGGAGCGTCATTGCGGTCAACGAGGCTTGCACGCATGGCGCGTTGCAATTCAAGCAGCGTCGGCACGGTGCGCCTCCTGTTCGGCCGACGCCAGAAGCGCTCGTGCACAATCGGCTTCGCCCAGCAGCACCTGGAGGGGCGGCACGTCGGTGTCCCACTCGATCAGCGTTGCAACCGGACCGAATCTTGCGAGCGCCTCCCGGTAGAGCGCCCACACCTCCGCGATGACGTGCGAGCCGTGGTCGTCGATGCGCAAGGTACTGCCGTCGGGGAGCGAGCGCACGCTGTGGCCGGCAAGGTGGATTTCGCCGATCGCCGCCGGCGGCAGCGCGGCGAGATAAGTCGAGGCGTTCCAGTCATGGTTATGGGCGCTGACATAGATATTGTTCACGTCGCACAGGATGCCGCAGCCGGTGCGCGCCGCGACGGCCGCCATGAACTCCCATTCCGGAATGCTCGAGTGTTGGAAGCGCAGATAGGTGGAAGGATTCTCCACGAGGATTTGCCGCTTGAGATAATCTTGCACCTGATCGACGTGGCGGCACACCACGTCGAGCGCCTCCTCGGTCATCGGCAGCGGCAAGAGATCGGCGAGATATGTGCCGTTTGCAATGCTCCAGGCGATATGCTCCGACATCAGCGCGGGCTCGACCCGCTCGGCGACGCGGCGAATGCGCTCAAGGTGCGCCGGGTCCAGCCCTTCGGCGCTGCCAAGAGACAGCCCGACCCCGTGCAGTGAGATCGGATAGTGGCGGCGAATGGCGTCAAGATAGCGCAGCGGCGTGCCGCCCCCCATATAGTTCTCGGTGTGGATTTCCATCCAGGCAATGTCGGGAGCTGTGTCAAGCACCTCCTGATGGTGCTGGAAACGCAGCCCTATTCCGACTTTTGCCGGAATAGGGTGCGACGGGTTGGTGGCTGCGGGAGACATCAACCGCCGTTACGCCGGGGTCAGCCTGCCGCCTTGAATCTTGGCGCAATCGCCGCCCGGAAGCAGCACGAACGACTTCGGGTCGCGCGCCACCGTCGCTTGGCCGGCACAGGAATGGGCGCCCTCGGCGCAATCGTTCTTGGCGGCGGCATTGATGCCGTAGCATTTCTCCAGCTTGTCCTTCGCCATGCGCGCCATGTTGTCCTTGACGATTTGCGGCGGATTTGCGCCCTGGGCCCGAACTGTTGGGGCCTGGGCTGCCAGCGCGAGTCCTACAGCAGTTGAAAGTGCGGATGCGGCAATCAGCGGGTGTTTCATGATCATCCCTCTTTGTCGGTCTCGAAGCGAGACGATCGGAGGTTCGACTTTAGCGACCGGGAGGTTACAGGTCAGCTGCAAAAATTCATTTCTACGACCCGTTGTCGGCTCGTGATATGAAGTCCGCGGGTGGTTGCGGCGAGGCGAGACCGGGAGACGGCCATATGCCCCCGAGGCAGCGATACCGATCGTTGGCGCTTGTGGCTCCGTCCGCCAGCACGAGCGCAGGGCAAGCCGGCACCCCTCCCTGCCCTGCCCCGCCGGCCGGGCAGGGCAGGAAGGGGCGCGCGCGCGACTGGGGCAGCCTCATGGTGTGCGCACAGGACGGCGATCGGGATGCCTACCGGGCCCTGCTCACGGAGATGACGCCTTATCTGCGAGCGCTGGCGGCAAGATGCCTCAAGCAATCCGGCGATGTCGAGGATGCGGTGCAGGACGTGCTGCTCACCATCCACGCCATCCGGCATACCTATGATCCGGGCCGTCCGTTCGGGCCGTGGCTGGTGGCCATCGCCAACCGGCGCATCATCGACCGGCTGCGGCGTCAGATCCGCGCCCGCTCGCGCGAGATCGAATTCTCCCACGAGCATGAAACCTTTTCGCCCGATGCGGCGAACTTCCCGTTCGATGACGCATCCGCAGATGCCGCGGCCCTGCATGCTGCGATCGCTACGCTGACGCCTGATCAGCGCTTGGCCATCAACCTGCTCAAACTCAAGGAAATGTCCTTGAAGGAGGCGGCGCTGGCAAGCGGAAGATCGGTATCGGCCTTGAAGGTGGCGGTGCACCGGGCCATCAA
>JASHRR010000899.1 GCA_030037185.1 Xanthobacteraceae bacterium
TTCTTCTTCGGCACGCCGCATTTACCGGTCTTTTTTTTCACCACCAGGCCTTCGTCGCATTTGCCGTCGGGGCCGGGATCTTCGCCTTCCTTTTGCGCCAACGACTGCGTCGTCATCAGCGGGACGGCGGCGAGGGCGACTCCGGCGACGGCAGCTCCAGCGAAAAACCTCTTTAGCAACCCACGCCGTTCTTGGTCAACAAGGGCTAGAACTCTTTCGAGATCATCCTGTGGCACGAACAAGCCTCCATCGGTTTAAGGTCCAAGCGGGTTACGACAAATGGCGGACCGACTCTTTACATTTGCCTGGCAAGAGTAGCTTCGTCCACGACGGCTGGAAAGTTAAGGATATGCAATCTCGGTTGTCCCGGTGGCAATGGCAGCACGCAACCATTCCTCTGGAGTGGTTGCGGTGGTGATCGCAGCACATGACCATGAGAGCAATCAAACCTAGGCGAGACCTTTGCAGCCCTTAAGGCGGAGCGCGCGGCCTTGGGCACCCAGGCTGGCGGCTCGAGGGTGAGGGCCGCGGCGTGGCGGAACTTGCTCCAAGTGCCGACGCAGTTGCACCGGCAGGTCGTGCCGATTGTCTCATTGTCTGCCGCGCGCCTGCCAAAGGGGCTCGACTCAGAAATCCGGCGTCTTGGCGATCGGAACGCCATAATCGAAGAGCAGGAAATTTCCCTCGGCGCAAATCTGCTCGCCGAGTTGTCCTTGCGTGCGCCGGTAGCGCCTCAAGCCCTGCCAAGGCTTATTATAGGTGTCGGAATCGTCGACAGTCACGAGCACTTCCAGCGTGTTGCCATTGTCGACCATCCGCCAGCGCTCGACGACATGGAGCTTATCGGAGTGCGGCGTGCGGTAGGCAAGCACGTCGACGAAAAGCTGTCGTCCCACGACATCCAGGCCCTGGTCGAACCCTATGTTCACCAAGCTATGCCGCAGGGCTGGATCAGCAAGCAGACAGTCTGGCACGTCAACCCGCCCGGAAAGTTTGTGATCGGCGGTCCGGATGGCGATTGTGGCCTGACCGGGCGCAAGATCATCGTGGATACCTGATGGGGCGATTGCCAAGGCGCTCATGGGCGGACATCAGTGTATAGGCGCTGGAGGGCGCATAGACCACAACGCCCATTCTCCTGGTCACTTCCTTCGCCATCACGGTCGGCAGCGGCGCGTCGTCATGGCCCAGGCGATTGACACTGACACGTTTATTCGAATTGATCGATGACCTGCGAGACGCAATCTGGCAACACTATAACGTCCAGTTGATCGACGAATTCCGCGACCAGCTCAAACCAGACCTCGTCAATTGCTCAGAAAAAGAGCCAGACGATTCGGACTTCTGACCTTCAAAAACTCCACACGAAATCGGAGGCTGCCAACGGCCTCCGTCAACTGTGTCATAAACGCAAGTTGCAGCTGTCATTCTGCATTAGCTTGGTGCTTTCGACGATTCCCGATCAAGGAAATGGACGTTGCCCTCGGGTATGAAGGGACACCAGGTTCATTCCCACCGAGCGTGGCTCTCACCTCATGCGTGCGCGCTCTTGAGGAACCGGCTGCACCGGTTTATGTAGCAGATGGTGCCCGCACTCCTGCGCCTCGCGCAAGCGCTCCGGCGCAGTGTCGCCACTCATCACAAATGCCGGGACCGCCCCGTAGGCCTCGCGGAGTTTTGCAATTGCTGTGACACCCAATTGCCCGTCCGCGAGATGATAATCCGAAATGATGAGATCGGGCCGCGCCTCCCGGCCGATGCGCTTCACCTCCGTCAAGGCAGCTTCGGGCGTCGCCGCAGTCACGACGCGGCAGCCCCAGTTGCACAACAGTCCGCGCATGCTCTCAAGCACCACAGCGTCGTCGTCGATCACCACGACCATCATGCCCCTGGCCACATTGAGGGCGGCGTGTTGCGGCTGCTCCGACTTCGACAGCGCCGCAGGTGCGGCCATCGGCACGGTTACGGAAAAACACGAGCCCTTGCCGGGCGTCGAGGTCAGTTCGATCGCGTGGTCGAGCAAGGCGCAGAGGCGCTTAACAATCGCAAGGCCGAGACCCAGGCCGTTTTGGTTGGTTTTCGCGGCATCGGCAATCCCGTAGAATTCGCTGAAAATCTTGCGCCGCTGATCTTCCGGTATGCCCGGCCCGCTATCTGCCACGTCGATGCGCAACAGTACGCCGCGGCGCCGGCAACCAACGACGATGCCGCCGGACGTAGTGTAGCGCACGGCGTTGGAGACGAGGTTGAGCACGATCCGTTCGAGCAGCACCGGATCGCTACGCACCCACGCGCTGGTCGCTGCCAGCCGCAACGACAGTCCTTTCTCTTCCGCCGCCGCCGCGAAGGTACTTCCGATCCTTCCGAGCAGCTCGGCGACAGGAAACTCGGCGACTGCCGGCGTCAGTGCCCCGGCATCGAGCTTCGCGATATCAAGCAAGGCGCTGAATAGCTCATTCATGCCCGTGACAGCGTTGTTGATGCGATCGACGAGGCGGCTGCCTTCGGCCGATGTGACATGGTTGCGCAACTGCGCTACAAACAGCCCGAGCGCATGCATCGGCTGGCGCAGATCGTGACTCGCAGCGGCAAGAGATCGCGACTTTTGCTGGCTTTCTTCCGCGAGCTGCCAGTTCTTCTCGTGAAGGAAGGCAATCTGCCCCACACCGGCAACATACGCCGTGTTGAGCGCGCGAATGTCGCTATAGAGCCGGGCGTTGTCCACGGAAATGGCCGCCTGGGCTGCCAGATGGTTCAACCGCCCCAAACGCGCAGGCGTGAAGGCGCCGCGAATCATTTCATTCTCGAGGTACATCGTCCTCCAATCCGATCGCTGGCTTCAAAGAGGGCAACGTAGATACTGCCGGATCAAAATGGTCAGCAATGATCCGGTAAATGCAATGCATTTGCAATGTCCTTTTCCTGAGCGCGGCGCATCAACATCCGCGTCCAAATCACATAACTTGGGCACAATCAGAAAAAGCGATTCGGCTGAGAGCGCCTATTTGTGCCAATAGGAGCCTGTCCGAGTATTAGTAGATTTCGCTGACCAGCGAAGGGCGGATCAGATTCTGCCTGGGGGCATGAGGAAGACATTCCGCCATGGAAAGATTGATGAGCCGCTTTTTCTGCCACCGACGGTGCAGGACTTCGTTGGTCCGGGCCATCTCGCCCGGTTTGTGCTGAGCGTGAGGGTAGCTGCTCCTGGGTCATCGCCGTATCGCCATCAGCTTCGGGGACGGCACCTTGAAACCCTGCGAATCCTGACACGAGACGATGGCCCGTTGAATACCGTCACATCGGGAGCAATGTTTAGGCCTCAGCTGTAACCAGATGAAACAAGGTTGCGTGCACCGGCACCGGGAACGTGATCGTCGCCTCGATGCTGGCTTCTTCGGCATTGCGGAAGCACCGCGTCGTCGTCACGATCGCGAGACCGACGTCGAGAATGACGTCGAACGTGGTGGCAACCAGCGGCACCGGGCGGGTCCGATAAATGCGCCGGCGACGAAGGCACCCAGCGGATCAACAGTGGTTGAGGACGCGGTTAGAGTCATTTGTTCTTCCTTAAAATCTCGTTCAAGAGTTTGGCGATGTGCTTGGCCAGAGGGCCGGCATCGGTGCCACTGCCGATGAGGGCTGGATCAACGACGAGCGTGATACCCGGCGCGACCGCGAACGGCGCGCCTTCTTTGGCTTGCAAAAGAAGCTTGACGGCGGCAGGCGGGAACCCGAGTTCACGCAAGCGGGAGTAACGACGAATGGCGGTGACGTGATCCTCCCCGTAATCCGCGTTGGAGCGGCCGCCGCGTGGCGGCGGAATGAATCCTTCAGCGATGAGATAGCGGACCTGCCGCTCGGCAATGCCGGTGAGATCGGTCAGCTCGGTCATTCGCATTGTCAGGGCCTTTCGACAAGAAATATGTCGAATGACTGCGAAGTCATGGCTTTCGGCAATTATTTTGTCGGAAAGTTTGCAAGAGCGATGTGCGCGTGAGCCGTCTGGTCATCCGGGCCCACTTACTGGCCCGACGCTGACGACTTCGTGCCGTGCAATAAGTCGTCAGCTTATCTGGGGTACTCCGGACGCGCTGCCAACGTAGTCGGAAGGGCAGCCCTTGACCCAGAGCAGTCGTCCGGTCGTGTGGCGGATTGCAAGTGTTAGAGCTGCAACCTTCTGACCAGGTCCCGATTTGGGCTCATTCCGCCCTGATCCCGAACTCCCTGATGAGCGGCCACCATTTCTCGGCACCGCGGTGCGAAATTCGCAATGGCGCGCGAGACCCTTTGCAAACGGGCGTACTGCGCTCTCGGGTCAAAGCCCGAACACCATGAGGATGACGTTCTCGCCGAGAGCTTCCGCTTCCGGGAACGAACCCTCGGCGCGCCAGCTGGCCCGGCCGCCGAGAGTCAGCGCGATGTATTGCTTGCCGTTCACCGCATAAGTCATCGGATTGCCGGTGCAATATCTCGGCATCAGTTCCCAGCCTTAGTCGAGCTTGAACGTCGTCTTCACTGGGCCGGCGCAGCGTAACCCGCTTACCTTTCAAAACTGGAAGGCCTGTGCTGCTCATTCAGGAGAAGCTCTCCTTTTCTGGCTGGGTCGTCATCCGACTTGTCGGTTGTTGGCCCGAGGTCTCGGCGCTCACGATCCGACCTTCGCGATGCTATAGAAGTCTGTACATCAAGATACTCGGGATGGATGGACCGAATCCTGCTTTGTTGTAAGCCCGCCGCGCCGGAATATGACTGGGATCGCCACCAACTCCCACGGTCGCGAGTAGCATTCCCGAGCGTCTCATTTGATCAATCACAAAATTATAGAGGGTAGTTCCAATGCCTTTGCCGGCGTGGTCGGGATGAACGGCATTCAAGCCTATTTCTCCGATTCTTCTGTTTTCATTGAGGGAAAAAGACACGAAGCCGACAATCAGCTGGTCAATCAGCGCAACGTAGACTCGGTAACGCGAATTCGGGTCGCACACGCTTGCCAAATGTTCAGCCTGCTCGGCATCAGCCTGGATCAATGCGAGAGCAGATATCGCCTCGCCGACAATTTCCCTGAACGAGCGAAATATGGGCTCAAAAGCCAGTGCGCGGATTCGCTGAATTGCCTCAAGGTCAGCAGCTTCGAAGGCTCTGATATGAACGTTGGTCATCACGGAAAGAGACCTGCCGAGACACTTGCGGCATCGAAGACTAGCAAGAACCAACACCAATGTCCGTTCCTGGCCCGACGCTGACGACTTCGTCAGCTTATCTGGGGTACTCCGGACGTGCTGCCAACGTAGTCGGAAGGGCAGCCCTTGACCCAAAGGCGACGTTCGGCCGAGCATTGATCACACCATCGTCACCTGACCCGTTCCGCATTTCTTCCTGCATGAACGTGATGAACCATTGCGCGCGTGCGCTTCCCACTCGCTCCCTGATCCGTTCGAAGACGGCTTCGCGCTGCACCTCGATATCACCATGAAACCGTTCCGGACCGACCTGGGCGATCGCGACCGCAGACCTATCAATCACAAGACCCAAAAGTCTACCAGTCGCCATCGTCGCACTGACCGCAGCGACAGGTTGGGAAGTTGCCATCGCCAACGCATAAGCCTTTTCCAGTTTCTCAACGAGATCAGGAACGGTCGGCAGCCCATCGCGAGAACCGGTGCGCGACAACGCCGTAGTCACAATCTGATCGACTCGATCCCTCGTGCGCTGCTCGCGCGCATCAACCTCGGATTTGATTTTAGCTTTAGCCGCGCGATTGGCGTCAATCTTATTGCGTTCGTTGGGAGAAGGCCTCGCCATCGATTACCCGCCCTTCGCCTTCGCACGAACCGCCCGGCGCCCGGCCTTGCCGGCGGCGCGCAACACAGCCTCGGCCTGCGCGATAGCCGCAGCGACCTCGGCACGCGCAGCCTTCGAGGCTGCGGTGCGTTCCTTGCGAAGCGCGACGGCAGCGCGCGAACGGCGGCCGTGGATCAAGCCATTTTTACTGCCGAGCGGCGGACCGAAATTTTCCCGCCATGTAGCCGACACCTCGTCCTCCCCGGCGTCACATGCCGTCGGCAAGGCCGGCCACCGGCAGAACGAGCCCTCGCACCACAGAGAGGGAGCATTGATCGCAGCCATGCCGCGATTTACGAGATTATCTGCCATTTTGACCTCATTGTAACAGCGCTGACGGCGAGAGCGGCAGCGCCCGCCGCTGCGCGGAACCAATGGCTGCCGTCTCGCGCGTCTTTATGAGGGCGGCGTACCCGGCATGCAGAGCGCCGACTGACGCCTCCTTAGCCCACGATGTTCAGCTTCTCGCCGCGCTGAGCGAAGAGATAGTCGCGCGACTGGTGCACCATCCGACGAACATTTGCCAGGTCACGGCCGACCAGGGCGCCACGCCACTTTTGCACTACCCCCGCAATGAACACGGCCTCGATGTTTCCGGGATGCGCGTAGGACACGACTGTGCTCACGGCATTTGCGAGGGGCATGACGTTGATATCTTCCGCCCGAATGATGACGATGTCGGCTTCCTTGCCGGGCGTTAGCGTCCCGATCTTGTCCTGCAGAGCGGCGTTGTGCGCGCCTCGCACAGTTGCAAATTCGAGCATGTCGCGCGCCGTCAGCAGCGCCGGCGGCTTCGGCTCCTGCCCGACCGCCGCGATGTGTGCCATCCAGCGCTGCAGATGGAAGCCGACACGCATTTCCGTGAACAGGTCGGTACTATAAGCGGTTTCATTATCAACGCTGAGACCGGGTCTGACACCGTGATTGAGCGCGTCCTGGAGTCCCATACTTGCCGGGCCGAGAGACCACTGCGCATCGGATCGTGGACAGGCATTCACCGTGATGCCGGCGTCCCGAATGAGCTGCCAGCTTCCATCGGGCAAGCCATTTCCATGATTGAAGGTATGCCGCTCGTCCAGCAGTCCCGTCCTCCGAAACTCGTCAAGTGTTTGCATTGAGTTGGGAGCACCGGCACCGTCGAGGGACAGCCAAAGCCCGAGGCGGCGAGCCGTTTCCCAATCCTCCTTCACGAGGCCACGCGAGAATAGTCGGAGCGTTACGAGCTGGTCGTCGGACGCAAAGAATTGACGCAGAAGCCTGCCCACATCCTGTGGCCATTGCCGCTCCCAGTCCCCGAACGTCGGAGCGCCAGAGGCATGTACGGCCCGGACACCGGAATCGGTCAGTGCCTGCACCGCGGCATCCGAGTGTGCCGGCGACCGAGAATTATGTGAATTGTCGATGAAGCACGTGATGCCGGCATCAATGCAACCCAGCGCCGTAATCAGGTTGCCGACATACATGTCGTCGGGCCGGTAATAGGGAGCGAAGCCGCGGTGCGTGGCCCCCATATAGTCGCCGATGGTCGCGCTGTTTGGAATGATGCCACGGATTTGTCCTTCCCAGGCGTGGCGATGACAATCAATCATGCCAGGGATCAGTATCTTGTCACTCGCATCGACGACGATAGCGTCAGCGCTTTGCGCCACCGCATCCAGATCTGGGCTAATGGCCGATATTTTCTTCCCTTCGATGAGCAGGTCGGCGTGAGCAAAATCGCCCACCGTGGTATCCATTGAAATGATGGTGCCGCCCCTCAAGAGCACCCGGCGTCTTGGGTCCCCGTTCGCTCGCCTCAACTGCTCCAGCGCGGCGGCATCGCGATCCTGGCCCTGCGCAGCAGCATCGCAGGCGAGCAGCTGCGCTCCGCCTGCGGACACGGCAATCGCGGCGCCTGTCTTCAAAACCTCACGCCTGGAAGGACCTTCACCGCACAGCAAGTTCTCTTCAAGGAGTGATCGATCTCTGGCCCAGGGTCTTGAATCCTTGTTGTGCATTTCGGCCTCCCTTGGTTGCCTTTTGGTGGCAATGAATTGAGGAGCGCCCGCCGTCCGACAATTGATCATTATCGGACACGGTTATGGGTCGACCCACGGCGCTACCGCTTAGGCCCGGAAATTCGGCCCGGGCTGGCCCCTCACAGAACCGTCCGTCAATAGGTTACTGTAAAGGGTCCTGTGGAACCTCAGCCTGTGTAAGAGCCTCCGACCCGTCACTGGTGGCCCTGGTGGCGGGGTCGGGGCCGCGTCCCTGCGCGAAAGCGAGCTCTTCCATGCGGTTGGCGCGCAACCAGCCCGGGAGGGAATAGTTTCCTTCCACGCAGCGCGGCTCGTAATAAATCCTATTCTCCTGGTCGCTCTGCTTGCTGAAGTCTTGCTTGACTGTCCACGGCCGGGTCCATACCGTCGGGTCTTCGATCGTGACCTCGTAAGCGAGCGAAGTCGGTCCCGTGCGCGTCCAGCGCTCGATGAGGTGCAAGTTCTCGCGCGAGCCCAGATAATCGGTTTTTGGACTGAAGTTCGTCACGTCGATGACGAGGGTATTGCCCTCCCAATGGCCGCGCGAATCGCCGTACCATTGGCGGACACTGGCCGGCAAGTGGGGGCCCCCGTCCATGACGATATTGCGCTGCCACCCCTGGCCCTGACCCACGTCGTAGAAGATCGAGATGCCACCCGCTGTCTGCACGATGCGCCGGAAGCTGCCCGTAATGCCGCCAAACTCGGGTAGCCCGAGGGTTAAGCAGCGGTTCCCCAACGTGCCGTCCTCCGGACCGTCATAGCGATTGATGTTCGCGGTGTTGTAGCGGGGAGGAGCTTCCGCACGTCGCGGCGAGGGCGTCGGATCGTATTTCCAGCCGGCGCAGCTCGGCAACATTTTCTTGCAAGTATCGGTCGCTTGCAACAGGGCAAGACGATAATCCCGATCATCGGCGGCCGCCTTCTGCGCCTCCGCCGTCAGCGGCGGCAGCCGCCCATTGGGCGGATCGACAATCTTGGACGTGCGCAGCCCAGTATGCTTCGTGGAAAAGAACGTCGCAGCGTTGTAGGGGCCATTGATCTCGCGCTCGGTCGCAAAGCGGCCGAGTATTGCCGATCGCACTGCGTCCAATTCAGCGCGTTGCGCCGCGGTGAAAAATTCTTGGTTCGCATACGTGGCGGGGCGCTGGAAAGGCGTGTCAAATTCGTCGGTCCAGATGCCCTGTAGGTCTGGTTCGCCCCAGGGCGTTTTCAGCGCGGCCGGCGCCGTGCCGGAAGCCGGCGGAGCCTGAGCAGAGGTTCGGGTGACAGACACGAAAATGGCGGCGCTGGCCGCGGCCGCTACGGCAGCAGTTACGATCACGCCCGAGAAGCGGTTACTCATGACGATCTCCTTTTGCCTCGCAACGAGTTGCGCGTTGTGGAGTGCGGCGAATTCGAAGTTTTAATCATATCGCGGCCGAATGCGTTTAGGAACTTCAAATCAAAAAATGGCTAGAATCAATAAGTTGCTGGTTGCATTTTTCGTAATTCCACAAACGCACGCGCCGCGACAAGGGCGAACTGCGGAATTCGGTGCACCAGATTCCCAGCAACGCAGACCGCCCCTACCGGGATTGGCCGAGCGTATCGCGGTTGGATGGCAGGGAAAAGATAGATGATGTTGCTTGGCGTGCCCGCGCAGATGTCTTTTCTTGGCCCAAGCCTCCGACTTGGGCGATGCAGCAAAGTCGCCAGCTTATCTGGGGTACTCCCGACGTGCTGCCAACGTAGCCGGAAGGGCAGCCGTTGACCGTTGCGGAAGCCGCAGCGTTTTGATCCAATCCCTGTCATCTAACCCAACTTAGGCGATTGGCGAGCTTGACCGACAAATTTTGCGGGGCGCAGCCCCAAAACGCGAGTCGAATCAACGGCGCCCGCCCGCAAAACGCCTGTAGTGTAGACCTAACACCTTGTCGATGATGCCGAGTGGCGTTCAATGGAGCGACTTCAACGCTCCATGATTCGCATCATGTTCCTGCGGTTCAACCGACG
>JASHRR010000900.1 GCA_030037185.1 Xanthobacteraceae bacterium
TCCACAACTACCTCGTCCATCTCGCCCCCGAAGTGGCCGGGATCGTGATTGAGAACAACCGGCACATCGCCACCATGGCTCTGGAGCCGCGGACGTTCTACCGGCTCGACCGCGAATCTCTCATTCACGGTCCCGACGATCATCTGTTCGCGATCTGCCACCAGTACGATCGCTTTCCCGATCTCCGCAAGGCGGTCGAAGCGAGATTTGCCCCCGCCCCGCCATCCGCCGCCAGCGCGGCACGGGAAGGCCGGTAGGCAGGCCGATGGAGGTGCGAGCCGGGTTGATCAATCACGCCGATATCTGACAGGTGCAACGCTCGGGCGCACTGATGACGATTACCGGCCGCGTGGTCCTGTGTTATAGCGACGCCCGCCGGAGGGGGCTCGGAACCATGCAGGGCGCGGGCCGACTCCCCGCTCTCCACTGTCACGCGCTCGAACAAAGGTTGCTCAATAAATGGCCAAGATCAAAGTGACGAACCCGGTGGTCGAGCTCGACGGTGACGAGATGACCCGGATCATCTGGCAGCTGATCAAAGACAAGCTCATCCATCCCTATCTCGACATTGAGCTACTCTATTACGATCTCGGCATGGAGAGCCGCGACAGGACCAACGACCAGGTCACGATCGACGCTGCGGAGATGATCAAGCAGGTGGGTGTCGGCGTCAAATGCGCGACCATCACCCCTGACGAAGCCCGGGTGAAGGAATTCAACCTCAAGGCGATGTATCGCTCGCCCAACGGCACTATCCGCAACATCCTGGGCGGCACCATTTTCCGCGAGCCGATCATCTGCCGCAACGTACCTCGCCTCGTGCCGGGCTGGACCAAGCCGATTATCATCGGCCGCCACGCCTATGCGGACCAGTACCGCGCCACCGATTTCGTGTTTCCCGGCAAGGGCGCTCTCACGCTGTCCTTCACGGGGGCGGATGGCCAGAGAATCGAGCGGGAGGTGTTCCAGGCGCCGGGCGGCGGCGTCGTCATGGCAATGTACAATCTCGACGACTCAATTCGCGACTTCGCCCGCGCCTCGTTTCACTACGGGCTCAGCCGTGGCTATCCGGTGTACTTGTCGACCAAGAACACCATCCTGAAAGTCTATGACGGCCGCTTCAAGGACATCTTCCAGGAGGTGTTCGACAACGAGTTCAAGGCGGAGTTCGAGAAGAAGAAACTCACTTACGAGCATCGCCTCATCGACGACATGGTGGCGGCGGCGCTCAAGTGGGCCGGCGGCTACGTGTGGGCGTGCAAGAACTATGATGGCGATGTGCAGTCCGACGCGGTGGCGCAGGGCTACGGCTCGCTCGGCCTGATGACCTCCGTGCTGACTACGCCGGACGGCAAGGTGGTGGAGGCCGAGGCTGCCCACGGCACGGTGACGCGCCACTACCGCGAACACCAGAAAGGCCGCGAGACCTCGACCAATTCGATCGCATCGATCTTTGCCTGGACGCGCGGCCTCGCGCACCGCGCCAAGCTCGACGGCAACGCCCAATTGGCGAACTTTGCCGACATCCTCGAGAAGGTCTGCGTCGGTACGGTCGAGGCCGGCTATATGACCAAAGATCTCGCGCTCTTGGTGAGCGCGGATCAGAAGTGGCTCTCCACCACCGGTTTTCTCGACAAGGTTGATGAGAACCTGCACAAGGCGATGGCCTAGCCGGTGCGAAGGCGGTGGCTCGGCTCTAAACCCGGAGCCGCGCGCGGCGCAAGCGCTGCGCCGAACGTGGCCGGCGGCAGCTCGCCGGGTTGCAGCCCAGCGAAGGCCGCGACCGGACGCGCCCGCGATGTGATGCCGTCGTTCGCGGGACTTATGGCCGCGCCGCCGTAGGACGGCCCGGCGGCTCCTGCTGCTTTCTCATCCTACCTTCGCGGCCGTCGTCACGTTACGGCGCGCCGCCGCGATGACTTCGGGTATGGCGGCAGCGTTCCCGGGCGCCATGATGTGGACGCCGGCGACGCCCGGGATCAGGCTGAGTTCCTCGATCGTCTCGACACAGATTTTGCGGCCCTCGGCAGCGGCGTCCGCGGCCTGCGCCAGGCGCGCCACCATGGTTTCAGGAATGATCGTTCCAAACAGGTGGCGGCGCATCCACGCGGCGGATTTCGCCGAGCGCAGCGGACTGACCCCGACCAGCAGGAACATGCGGCCGGAAAGTCCGGCCTCAGCGAGGCGGCCCGCGTAGCGCCGCAAGATGGCACTGTCCATGCAGAACTGGGTCTGGATGAATTGCGCTCCCGCCTTGACCTTGGCCGTGAGGGCGTCCGGCTGCCAGCCCGGCGGCGGGTCGATCGGAACATCCGCGGCGCCGATGAAGAACGGCGCGGCGGCGGCCACCGCAACGCCGTGCGGCAGCCTGCCGTCGCGGATCGCACGCGCCGTCTGCGTCAGCGTCCGCGAGTCAAGATCGAACACCGGCTTGGCCTCCGGCTGATCGCCCGCGGTTGGATCGTCGCCCCGCAGCAGGAGGAGATTTCTCACGCCGAGCGCAGCGGCGCCCATCAACTCGCCTTGCAGCGCGATGCGGTTGCGGTCGCGGCAAGTGAGCTGCAGGATTGGCTCGATCCCGATGCCGATGAGCAGCGCCGCCGCGGCTGTCGCGCTCATGTGAGCGTGGGCGCCGGCGCCGTCGGTGACGTTGACGGCATCCGCAAGTCCGCGGAGCGGCAGCGCCCTGGCGGTAAGGTCATCGGGACTACAGGACACCGGCGGCACGACTTCCGTCGTGATGACAAAACGCCCGGCCGCAAGGCGTTGCGCCAGGCTACTGCCCGGCGGGGACAATGACAGCGATGACATCGAGGTACCCGGATCGGAGGGGGGTGATGGAGGATTGCGACGGCGTGCCTATATGTAGTGCCATGAAGATGCAGGGATTTCCCCCGTATGAATTTAACCGCCTGGAATCGCCCCGGTGGTGCAAAGGCGATGGTGGCGCTGCGTTGAAGCTCCGGCGAGCCTTTGTAGACACTTGCATGGTCCGCGGCTAAAAGGTTTT
The DNA here is from genome assembly GCA_030037185.1 of Xanthobacteraceae bacterium. The sequence continues at coordinate 3,011 of JASHRR010000900.1, forward strand.
ACGCGGAATTGGATAACAGCAAGACGGCAACTTAGAGCGAGTTTCGATCGATTGGAATCGCGGGTAGGGTGGGCAAGGTGCGTCGAGCGCGCCTTGCCCGGCCGGTCCTGCCCGGCCACGAAAGCGTGGGAGGGCAGAAAGGGCCGGTGGGCGCGCTTGGCTTTGCCTCTCCTGCGAAACTTGCAGATACCGCGCAGATGCAGGACGAGTAGGGCTTCATGAGTGGCGTCAACGACATCCGAACGCATTTTCTCGCGTACTTTGCGGCCAACGGTCATCAGGTCGTGCCGTCATCGCCGCTCGTGCCGCGCAACGACCCGACCCTGATGTTCACCAATGCCGGGATGGTGCAGTTCAAGAATCTGTTCACCGGCGTCGAGAAGCGACCTTATGTTCGCGCCGCGACGGCGCAGAAGTGCGTGCGCGCCGGCGGCAAGCACAATGACCTTGAAAATGTGGGCTATACGAACCGGCACCTCACCTTCTTTGAAATGCTCGGCAATTTCTCGTTTGGCGATTACTTCAAGGATCGAGCAATTGAACTTGCCTGGACCCTGGTAACCAGGGAATTCGGGCTGCCGCGCGAGCGGCTGTGGGCAACCGTGCACCCGACCGACGACGTTGCGCGCCGTCTTTGGCGCAAGATCGCGGGCCTGCCGGAGGCGCGCATTGTGTCGCTTGAGGAGAACCTCTGGCAGATGGGGGACACCGGCCCCTGTGGCTACTGCTCGGAGATCTTCTATGACCAGGGTCCGGATGTAGCAGGCGGGCCGCCCGGTAGTCCGGACCAAGACGGCGATCGCTATCTTGAGTTCTACAATCTTGTTTTCATGCAGTTCGATCAGCCGGCACCGGGTCAACGGATACCGCTGCCGCGCCCCTCAATTGATACCGGCATGGGTCTGGAGCGCATCGCTGCGATTCTCCAGGGCAAGCACGATGTGTTCGATATCGACCTCCTGGGGGCTTTGATCGAGGCATCGAGCGTTGCAACCGGCGTCAGCGCTGAGGGTTCGAAGCGGTTTTCCCATCGCGTCATTGCCGATCATCTGCGTTCGTCGGCCTTCCTGATCGCTGACGGCGTGCTGCCCTCCAACGAGGGGCGCGGCTACGTGCTCCGCCGCATCATGCGACGCGCGATGCGGCATGCGGAGCTGCTTGGGGCCAAGGAGCCATTGATGTTCCGGCTGGTGCCGGCGCTGGTGCGCGAGATGGGCCAGGCCTATCCGGAGCTTGGCCGCGCCGAGGCGCTGATCACCGAGACCCTCAAGCTCGAAGAGACACGCTTCCGCCGCACGCTGGAGCGCGGATTGGGGATCCTCGACGAGGAAAGCCGCAGTCTCAAGCCGGGCGACAGCCTCAAGGGCGAGGTTGCGTTCACACTCTACGACACCTACGGGTTTCCGCTCGACCTCACCCAGGACGCGCTGAAGTCACGCGGCGTCGGGGTCGATCTCGCGGCCTTCGACGCGGCGATGGAACGGCAGCGCCAGAAGGCACGGGCCTCGTGGGCGGGCTCGGGCGAGGCAGCCACCGAGACCGTGTGGTTCACGCTGCGCGAGAAGGTCGGCGCCACCGAGTTCCTGGGATATGAGACCGAAACAGCCGAAGGCGTGGTCGCCGCCCTGGTGGCTGGCGGCAAGGAAGTGGCAGGGCTTGCCGACGGTGAAACAGGCGCCGTAGTGCTCAACCAGACCCCATTCTATGGTGAATCGGGTGGTCAGGTCGGCGACACCGGCGTCATGACCGGGAGCGGCGTGCGGTTCCGGGTCACCGATACCCAGAAGAGGGCGGGCGACCTGTTCGTACATTCGGGCGTGGTCGAGCAAGGGAGGTTGAAGCCCGGTCTGGCGCTGACGCTGCAGGTGGACCATGGCCGGCGCAGCGCGATCCGAGCCAACCATTCCGCCACCCATCTGCTGCACGAGGCGCTGCGCCAGGTGCTCGGGGACCACGTGGCGCAGAAGGGATCTCTCGTCGCGCCGGACCGGCTGCGCTTTGATATCTCGCATCCCAAGCCGGTCACCGGCGAGGAGATCGAGCAGGTCGAGGACATCGTCAACGAGATGGTGCTGCGGAATTCCGAAGTGACGACCCGTCTCATGGCGGTCGACGATGCCATCGCGTCAGGCGCCCGTGCGCTGTTCGGGGAGAAATACGGCGACGAAGTGCGAGTGGTGGCCATGGGGGAAACCGGACGCGCGGGCGGCAATGCGCTTGGCTGGTCGGTCGAGCTGTGCGGCGGCACTCATGTGCGGCGCACCGGCGACATCGGCATGGTTTCGATCATTGGCGAGAGCGCCGTCGCGGCGGGGGTGCGGCGTATCGAGGCGCTCACGGCCCACGCCGCCCGCCACAACGCCAACCGCCTGGTTGGCCTCGCCAAAGCCGGCGCTGCGGAGCTCAAGGTTCAACTCGAGGAGCTGCCGGAGCGCATCGCCGCGCTCGTCGATGATCGCAAGCGGCTCGAGCGCGAACTATCGGATGCGCGGCGCAAGCTCGCCATGGGGGGCGAGCGTTCGGGCAGCGACGGCGTGCGCCAGGTCGGCGACGTCAAGCTGTTCGCCCGCGTGGTGTCGGGAATCGAGATCAAGGATCTGAGGAGCCTTGCGGACGACGGCAAGAAGCATGTCGGCTCCGGCGTCGTCGCCATCGTGGGGGTCACGGCAGACGGTAAGGCGGGCCTGGTGGTTGGCGTCACGCCCGATCTCGTGGGTCGCTTCAACGCGGTCGACCTCGTGCGCCGCGGGGCCGAAGCGCTTGGCGGCAAGGGCGGCGGCGGTCGCCCCGACATGGCCCAGGCCGGCGGCCCGGACGGCGCCAAGGCGCAGACGGCGCTTGAGACGATTGCGGCGGCGCTGGGAGGGGCGTAGCTTCCGATTACCTCCCGCCGCAGATTCTGCGCCGGATGAGGGTCGCGTCGTCAGCCCGCCGCGGCGAACCGCGGTTGGGAGATAGGACGGATGCTTGAAATATCGCGATGGCCGGGAGGGGGCCGGCCATGCGAATCAGGGCCTTCGGGAACTAAAGATTACCGGCCTTCAGCGTCATATAGATAACGAACTCAGCTCCCGGAACCCGATTGGCGGAGTTGACGTGGTTTGCCTGGGCAGCCGGCAGGAACGGGCGGGCCGACCGCGACAGCATCAAGGCGACCTCGATGACGCGCAAGTCTCCGTGAGTTTTGTTATAGGTCCTTACGCGAATGTGCGGCCAGCCGAAGAAATAGGTGACGAGGGCGGCGAGCGCGAGGCCGGTGGCGGCGACGAGCGGCAGCGACATATCGAAGGGCATCGGCTTACTCCCAGTGTGCTTCAGCAGCTTGTCTGTAATTTTAAATTACAGAAAAAATTACGGCTGTCAAACCCGATTAAGCGCCGTTAACCGGCTCGGTAAACATTCATCATTAATGAAAAATTTTTTCGGCCGCCTTGCGGGCACTGTAATTTAAGATATCCTGTTGGGCTGTAATTTTGCTTTACGCGCCCTTTTCCTGTTCGCCCTCCGGCATGCGGGAAGGCGGCCGAGCGTAACCTCGCAAGGGAACGGCAATGACGATTTTGCCCGATGCAGTGAGGGCCTATGAGCAGGAGCTGTTACAAAAGGCCGAAATGCTGGCGCTCGGGCTGAAAGGATTGCGGGCCACTTCACCAGAACGGGCTGTCGAGCTTCTGGAGGATATCGTGGCTCGATTGGAGGCGGCGGTCGGCCGAGACAGCAGCGTCGCCATGGTCCATCAGGGCGCCGACGCGCGCGGTCGGGCCGAGCCGCGCCGGCTGGCGCCGGTTGTGGTGGCGGCCCGCGGCGGGGGTGCCGACGATATTGAAGATTTCATCATCGACATTCTGGCGGAGAACCCGGTCGGCCTTTCTGTGCAGGACATCGTCAATAACCTCGACGAGGCGCAGCTCGATATCAAGCGCAAGACCCTGGTCGTGCGTCTACATCGGATGGTCCATGCCGGAAAGCTGTCGTCACTCGCTCACGGCCACTACATCCTGAGCGAGGCGGAACGCAGCCGAAGGCGGGCATGAATGGGCGCCCGGTGGGGCACCGCTTGCTCAGCGCCGCCGCCGAAAGCGCTGCGATTGCAATCTAACTTGCGGCCACGTGGTTGAGAGCCTCGACAATGTCGTCGACGACCTCCTCGACCAGGGATAAATCTTCGCCCTCCCCGGTGACGCGAATAACCGGCTCCGTTCCGGAGGGCCGCACGATCAGGCGGCCAGCGCCGTTGAGACGCCGTTCGCCGCTCGCAATCGCCGAGCGCACCCCCGCATCCTCGTGGGGCTTGCCGTCCCGATAGCGGACGTTCTTGGTGATCTGCGGCAGTGCATCGAAGCGGTGACAAACCACGGAAACCGGTTGGCCGAGCTTCTTGACGACCGCCAGCACCTGCAGGGCTGCAATGAAACCGTCGCCGGTGGTGGTGTATTCCGACAGGATGATGTGACCGGACGGCTCCCCGCCGACATTGAACCCGTACTGGCGCATGTGCTCGAGCACGTAGCGGTCGCCGACCTGGACGCGGTGCACCTTGATCCCGAACCGGTCGAGATGGCGCTCGAGGCCGAAATTCGACATGACGGTGGTGACGACGCCTCCCTTGGCAAGCCGGCCGTCCTTGTGCCAGCTCTCCGCGATCACAGCGAGCAATTGATCACCGTCGACCAGATGGCCGTGCTCATCCACGATCACCACGCGATCGGCATCGCCGTCGAGGGCGATGCCGATATCGGCGCGCAGTTCCCGCACCTTGCGGCGCAGCCCGTCGGGTTCGGTCGAACCGCAGTCCTTGTTGATGTTAAAGCCGTCCGGATCGACGCCAATCGAGATGACTTCGGCGCCGAGCTCCCACAGCGCCTCAGGAATAACGCGATAGGCTGCTCCATTCGCGCAATCGACAACGACCCGCAGCCCCTCGAGCGACAAGTTGCGCGGCAAGGTGCGTTTGGCAAATTCGATATATCGCTCCGGTACGCCTTCGATGCGTTTGGCACGGCCGAGCGCCGCGGATTTGGCGAGCTTTTTCGCCAGGTCGCTGTCGATCAGCCGCTCGATTTCGAGTTCCACCTCATCGGAGAGCTTATAGCCATCCGGGCCGAACAGCTTGATGCCATTGTCGTCGTAGGGATTATGGGAGGCCGAGATCATGACACCGAGATCGGCGCGCATCGAACGTGTCAGCATCGCGACCGCCGGGGTCGGCATAGGCCCGAGCAGCAAGGCGTCCATGCCGACCGAGGTAAAGCCCGCCACCAGCGCGTTCTCGATCATATAGCCGGATAGCCGGGTGTCCTTGCCGATCACCACGCGATGGCGATGGTCGCCGCGATGAAACGCCAGGCCCGCAGCCTGACCGACCCGCAGCGCCAGATCGGCGGTAATGAAGCCGTTGGCCCGCCCGCGCATTCCATCAGTGCCAAAATACTTTCGAGGCATTATCGTTTCCTCAGCCGTTTCGGGGATCGACCCTCCACCTGCAAGAGAACGTCTACCCAGGATTTTCAGGAGGCGAAAGCGTTAAAAAATCGCTCCGGAAGAGCCGTTGCGGCTGCTGGATTTGCTGATCTTGCCGGCTGTCACGGTTCCCCGACGACGACGACGTGTAATTTGCGCGGGCCGTGGGCGCCGAGAATGAGGGTCTGCTCGATATCCGCCGAGCGCGACGGGCCGGTGATCATGTTCACGGCGCGCGGCATGACGCCGGCGCCGAAGCGGCCGCGCAGGCGCGTCAAGGCGGATTCAAAGTCGGGCGCAACGTCGCGCGCGGTAACGACTACGATGTGAACATCGGGCAGGAAATTGAGCGTCGTCGGGTTGTCGGCGCCGGAGGTCAGCACCAGTGTGCCGGTCTCGGCAACCGCCGCGAAGGCGTGAGACACTGCCGCAACATCGCTGCCGTCAGAAGCGCCGTGGCGGATTTCCAGCGTCCCGGCCAGTTCCCACGGTACCGACGAAAGCAGCGGGTCGCCGCCGCGGCGGATGGCAAGCGGAAGATTGTGCCGGCGCAGGAAAGCCGCGACCGCGGCCGGGATTTCGGCCGCAGCGGCAGCGCGTTCCACCGTGCCCGCAGCGGCTTCCACCATGCGTGCGAACAGATCAAGCCGGGCGGCGGCGGGCAGGTGTCCGCGTTGGGGCACCACTGCCTGCGGATGCTTGGCAAGGCGTGTCGCCACCTCCAGCCGGCGCGTCGCCTCCGCTCCGGTCACCCCGAGCGAGCGGCGAATTGTCGCCAGAACGAGTTCGCGGGGCGTCATCGCGGAGGCTCCGCCGCGCAGGCGACGCGCCTCCGGTTCCATTGTGCCTGGAAGGTGGCACCCTGGGGAGCCGGAAAGTCGCGATGGCGGGTCCAGCCGGACGCGAACGGCAGCCAGGAAAAGCGGCCCCGCCTCCATCCGGCGAGCGCCAGCAGCCGCGCCGCCATCGCCGTGGCGATGCCATAGAGTCGCGGCCGCTTGGCGAAAAAACCCCAAACGGCGAGGCCCGAACGCACGGTCGCTGGCGACAGATGCTGTTCGAACTCGCGCTCCCGCCACGTGCGCATCATCCGCGGCAGCGGGATGCGCACCGGACACACTTGCTCGCAGCGTCCGCAGAAGGTCGAGGCGTTCGGCAAATGCCTGGCCTTGTCGATGCCGATCAGGCTCGGCGTCAGCACGGCGCCCATTGGCCCCGGATAGACCCATCCATACGCGTGGCCGCCGACCGCATGATAGATCGGGCAATGATTCATGCAGGCGCCGCAGCGGATACACCGCAACATCTCGCGAAACGCGCCGGCAAGCATCGATGAACGGCCATTGTCCAGCACCACCACGTGGTATTCGTGAGGCCCATCGGGATCGTCGGGCCGGCGCGGGCCGGTCGAGAGCGTCGTATAGACCGACATTTCCTGGCCCGTCGCCGACCGTGCCAGCACGCGCAGGAGCACCGACAGGTCCTCCAGCGTCGGCACCAGCTTGTCGATCGACGCCAGCACGATATGAGCTTTGGGGAGGGTCTGCGTGAGGTCGCCGTTGCCCTCGTTGGTGACGATCACCGAGCTGCCCGTCTCGGCGACCAGAAAGTTCGCGCCGGTAATGCCCACGTCAGCGGCGAGGAACTTTTCGCGCAGCACGGCGCGGGCTTCGCTGAGCAAGCTCGCCGGCTCGACCAGGTTGCGATCGGCCGGCAGGTGACAGTGAACGCGTCGAAAATCGCTTTCTACCTGCGCCTTGGTGAGGTGCACGGCCGGCGCAATGATGTGAGACGGCATCTCATGGCGAAGCTGGATGATGTATTCGCCGAGATCGGTCTCGATCGGCGTAATGCCGTTGGCCGCGAGGAAATTGTTGAGCCCGATTTCCTCCGCCACCATGGACTTGCCCTTCGTCACCGTGCGGCAGCCAAGCTTGCGGCAGATGTCGAGGATGATCGACTGTGCGTCTTCGCCCGTCACCGCGTAATGCACGTGGCCGCCGTGCTCGACAACGCGTTTCTCGTAGGCTTCGAGATAGAGATCGAGATGGGCGAGCGTGTGGTCCTTGATGTCGCAGGCGCTGTCACGTAACGCCTCGAATTCGGGAACCAGGTCGGCGGCTTCGCGTCGCCGCGCGATGAAATTCACCTCGACGAATTTCAGCGCATTTTGCAAATCCGCATCGGCGAGCGCGGCGTTCGCGTTTTCCTTAAACCGCGGCGAGGTCGCCGCATGAGCGGCGCTGCCAGTCATCGCTTCACCCGGCGGAGGCACGCGCTGCCATCCCGATTGCAGGCTCGTGCGTCATGCCGGCGAGAACTTCGGCGATGTGGCGGACCTGAATATTGGCGCCGACGCGCTGCAGTTTGCCGGCCATGTTCATGAGGCAGCCGAGATCGCCGCCAAGCAGCAGATCGGCGCCGGTGGCCGTGATAGCCGCGGCTTTCTTGCCGACGATGGCGTTCGAAATTTCCGCATATTTGACGCAGAAGGTGCCGCCGAAGCCGCAGCAGACGTCGGCGTCGCGCATCTCGGTGAGCCGCAGTCCTTCGACCATGGCGAGCAGAAGACGCGGCTGATCGCGGATGCCAAGCTCGCGCAGGCCCGAGCAGGAATCGTGATAGGTTGCGACCGCCTCTAGCCGCGCCGCCACCCGGTCTATCCGACACACATCGATCAGGAACGCGACCAGCTCATAGGTCTTGTCTGCCAAGGCGTCGGCCCGCGGCTGCCAGTTCGGATCGCCGCGAAACAATTCCGGATAGTGGACCTTGAGCATGCCGGCGCAGGAACCCGACGGCGCCACGACGTAATCACACGGCGCAAACGCGGCGATGACCTGCTGTGCGATTTCTCGCGCTGTTGCCCGGTCACCGGAATTGAACGCGGGCTGGCCGCAGCAACTCTGGCGCGGCACCTCGAGGCAGCAACCTGTCTCCTGCACAAGCTTCGCAGCCGCAAACCCGACCGACGGGCGGATCAGGTCGACGAGACAGGTGACCAAGAGCCCAACGCGCCTGGCCATCGGTTCGGCCATCGAATGACTCCAATCGGATTACCGCGATCTGGGCGACATTTAGACAATCTGACCGCATCCGCAAGCCGGCCGAGAGGGGGGAGGCTGCCAGTGCGAGGCAGGGCAAAACGTGAGATGGCCGGGACAGAGGCCCGGCCATGCTTTGAAAAACGGGGTTCAAAGTCGGAAAACAGGCTTCCATCGATCCACTTTACATCGGCGGAGTGATGCCGTTCTTCCCCACGTTGACGCCTGCGGTTTCGATGTTTCCGTTCGGCAGTTTGGTGCCCGCGGCGATGAAAATCTTTGCGCCGGGCTTCAAGTCGTTCTTGTCGGCGTTGACGAATTGCACGATCGTGGCGTTGTTGGGCACCTGGATCTTCTTCTCGCCGTCCTTGTACTTCATCGTCAGCATCGGGCCGTCGACTGCGGTCACGAGCTGCTCTACGTTGGCGTTGGTCATGGTGCTGTTGGGGACGAGGTCCCATGGCCGGTGGCCTTCACCGGCGCCGCGCCGCGATTCCGGGAAGATGTGGACTTCGATGGCCTTCTGCGTGCCGTCGGGCTGCGGCATTGCGGTGATGCCGACGAACGAGTTCTGCTTGATGTCAGAGAGCATCGCCTTCTCGACGCCCGTGACCGCCGCGTTTTCCCTGAGCTTGACGACGACGGTCTGGCCTTCGCGGCTCTTGACGGTCAGCGTATCGCCGTCGACCTTCTGGATCTCGCCGCGTACCCGCACAGGCGGGGATTGCTGTGCCGAAACCGAAGCAACGGAAAGCAGCAGCGCCAGGCCGGCGGCGCTGATGACGCCATATTTGCAATTCGTCATGATCATATCCTCCACTTGCCGCCCGCAGTGTTGCACCGCTCGCGCGAACCTCTCCCCGAATGCGGATTGCTCCGGGCGTGTCCGGTGACGGGTCGGGGCCACACAATAAAGCATTTTTCGCGACTGTGTAGATGGAATTGCGTCATCGATTGTGTGTCGGCCTCGTGCATCGTCATGATTGCCTGAGCACGTTCCGTCGAGACTGAATGAGCCGTCATGCCCCCGCTCGGGGGCTTCGAGGTCTTTCTTGCGGCGCGCTCGGCTCATAGCGATTCTGCGCACCGATCGAATTTCCCACGCGGGAAGCGCTGTCTCAGTTCAGCCACCAGGACGGGACCTATACGAAGGAGCCGCTGGACCAGCGGCATCACGAATTCTGTCACCGGTCGCGGGTGCAGCGGGATTTGTATTGCGCCTATCTCGCGAGTTTCGTCGACCAGTGATCGCCTCGATGCGAAACGGGCCGCTGCGGCCTGGGCGGACGGCGGGGGGAATCCCCCTCGCCCAAGTCGGTGCGGGAGCACTCCTGCGAGCGGCATCGAGCGAAATCAAAACTCCGAAGCGGTCGAAGCCGTTGGAGCTTCGGGCAACGGGGCTTTCGCCCGCCGCGCGTCTTGCCGCACATGCACAAGCTGCGGTCCGGCGCCACAGGGGTGCTCGCACAACGGCGTTTTGAAGCATCGTCAGGCCTCAGGAGTGGCTTCGGCGAGGAATGGGGAGAGCGGCGCGGGATACGCCGAAGCCCCGACCTTTAGGCCGGGGCAGCTTCGCCCTGACGATCGCTATTCCTCGTCGACCACCGGGTTGCGTAACATCCCGAGTTCGGGCGAGGAAATCTCCACGACATCACCGGCCTTGAGCCAGCGCGGCGGATCTGCCCGCGGGCCTAGCTTGACAGGCGTGCCGGTCACAATGACGTCGGCCGGCTTGATCGTCATGAAAGTCGTGATGTAGGCGATGAGATCGGCGAAGGAGAAGATCATACTCGCGGTGTTGTCGTCCTGGGTGACTTCGCCATTGACCCTGACGATGATGTGAATCGGCTTCTCGGGATCGATCTCATCGGCCGTGACGATGAACGGGCCCATGCTGCCGGAACGATCGAAGTTCTTGCCCTGAGTGACATTGAACTTGCCGTGGCGCAGCCAGTCCCGCACCGTGCCCTCGTTGCACAGCGTATAGCCGAGGATATGTTCGTGGGCGCGTTCCTTCGTGACATGACGGCCTTCGCGGCCAATCACCACCGCGATCTCGCCCTCATAGTCGAACTGCACCGACACGCTCGGACGCACCAGCGCCTCCCCGGCGCCGACGAACGAGCCCGCATGGCGATAGAACATGCTCGGATATTTCGGCACGTCGGGGTCGTTGAAATCGACGTTGCGGTTGGCATAGTTGATGCCGATGCAGAGAATTTTCTCCGGCGCCAGCAAGGGCGGCAACATCTCGACGGTCGAAAGCGGGAAGTCGGGCCGCATGCCTGCAACCGCCGCAGATACCTCATCGACGCCGTCGGCCCGGATCAGGTCGACGAGCGTCGCGAAGCGCGAGCCGAACCGCACCCGAAAATCCACCACCCCGCCGTTCACCACGGCCCCGAAGCTCGTTCGCCCATGGGCGATATAGCTTGCCAGACGCATAACCGCGCTCCACCATCTTCAACGTCATGCGCGCGCCCACTCTCCGCTCCCCGCAAGCCGGGGGAGGGCCGGGTGGGGCCATATGCCCACCTTGTCGCCATATACACCGAAATTTGCAAATCCACGCAAATCCGCAGCGAGTGACCAAACAACACCCCTCGAACCGAGGAAGCTGCGATGTAACCCTGACCTCATCGTTAAGGGGCGCGCTCCTGAGCGCTTGGCGAGGGACGCTGCACGCCTGGCAAGGACGGCGGCAGGTCGTGCCCGTCGCCATCCTTCGTCCATCGGCACGGCCGCACTAACAGGCGGCCTCTCGGGAAGAGGTTCGCTAGCTCGCGGCTCACCGCGCCGCTGTCCGCCGTCAGGACGTCATCTGCAAATGCGCAGCAGGCATCGCGAGCGCTTTTATGGGTTCCGTCTTGGCCTGCCGGGCACGATCAGGTCGAACACCCCGCTGACTCCAACGTCCGGCGCGAATCGTGCTCATTGGGGAGCTGCCGGGGGCAGGAACCGGCCACGCGGTTCGCAGCACCGCCGTCATCGCGATGTTCGGCCGCCACGATCGTCTTCATGGCCGATTGGCGCAATCCTCCTGAACCCGACTACTCGCCGACCTTAAACATGAAGTTCCCGTCGACCTTGTGGGTGTCGGCCGACATCACTTTCCACTCCACCTTGTAGACGCCCGGCGTCAGGGGCTGTTGCAGCTGCACCCGCATCAAGGTGCGGTCGTTCTTGTCGACGGCCCCATCCCCTTTGTCGACCTGATTGCCCGCCGAATCGCGGACGACGACCGAACTGAATTTACCCTCCAGCTTCTCGTTAAACCGCAGGGTGACTTCGCTCAATGGCACTTGGACGGTGCCGCCGACCGCCGGGGTCGCACGAACGAGGTGCGCATGCGCCAGGGCGGTTACGGCGCCGGACAGCACGAGAGTAGCCGACGCGACGAGAACGACGATCGTGCGATGAATTGACATATGAACCTCCTCGGCAGGGCGTTTCGCTTGAAAGCATCTAGTAGCGCGTCTTCAGGGTTGATCATATCGATTTCTTCCATCGGCACCGTTCTTGAGGGCCCGAGCCGGTTGGCCGGGCCATCCGGGATTTGCTAGCGGCATATCGACCTTGATGACTTGTCGATCAGGTGCGGTCTGGCGAAAGCGCTGTGCGATTCGACGGAGCGCGCGCGTGCGGTCTTATGGTCCTCCTTTGTGAGCTTTCAGGGATGTGATTTGAAGGCGTGTTCTCTTCCTTGCCTTGGTGATGTGCGCGCAAAGGTGTCCTGCCGGCCGATGTGCCGGCTGTTGAGGGGCGCGGTGCCTTCGGATCGATGCACAGGCTGCTCGGCAGGAGCTTCAATCTCGTGGGCGACGGTTCCCTGCGGATGCCGGTAGGGGCCGGGATCGCCGTAGTCGTTCGCACCAAGTGCCTCGCGTACTTTCATAACGGTGAACATGCCGCCCATCTCGATCGGCCCGAACTGCCCAAACCCGGTCATCATCGGCAGGGTGTTGTCGGGCATCGGGTGCTCCATGATGCCCATCGCCGCCATGCCTTCCGACCCCATTGGATGAAATTCCGGAACCGCGCGCTGAACCGCGTGAGTGACACTCCTCAAGTCGGCGCCGATGAAATTGCGGATGTTGTGGCTCATCGCATTCATCGTGTGGTGCGACTTGTGACAGTGGAATGCCCAATCGCCCGGCGCATCCGCGATCATCTCGATGGCGCGGATCGCACCGACCGGAACGTCGGTGGTGGCCTCGGGCCAGCGGGCGCTCTCTGCCACCCAGCCGCCGTCCGTGCAAGTCACCGCGAAGCTGTGACCATGCAGGTGGATCGGATGGTTGGTCATGGTGAGATTGCCAATGCGCACGCGCACGCGGTCGCCGAGGCGCACCGGAAGCGGATCGATGCCCGGAAACACCCGGGCGTTCCAGGTCCACATGTTAAAGTCGGTCATCTCGGCAACCTTCGGCAAATAGGTGCCGGGATCGACCAGATAGGCACTCATGACGAACACGAAGTCGCGGTCCACCCGGTGGAGCTGCGGGTCTCGCGGATGGACGACGAACATGCCCATCATCCCCATTGCCATCTGTACCATCTCGTCCGAGTGCGGGTGGTACATGAAGCTTCCGCTGCGCTTGAGTTCGAACTCGTAGACGAAAGTCTTCCCCGGATCGATGTGCGGCTGGGTGACGCCGCCGACGCCGTCCATGCCGTTCGGCACCTGCATGCCGTGCCAGTGCACGCTCGTGTGCTCGGGAAGCTTGTTGGTGACGAAGATACGGACCTTGTCGCCCTCCACCGCCTCGATTGTCGGACCGGGCGATTGGCCGTTATAGCCCCACAAATGCACATTCATGCCGGGTGCGAACTCGCGAATGACCGGTTCGGCGACCAGATGGAATTCCTTCCAGTCGCCGTTCATGCGCCATGGCAGCGTCCAGCCATTCAAGGTCACCACCGGCTGGTAATCCGGGCCGGTGGTCGGGAACAGGGGCGGCTGCGTCGAATTGGCGGGCGCGCTCGCTGCTTCCGGGATGCCGCCGGCGTGCCCACTCCCGCTGATCGCACCTGCGCCAGCAAGGGCGGCTGTTGCTCCCAACAGACTTCTTCGCGATAGCATCTCGATCTCCTCTGGTTCACTCGCTTGCGCTGATGACGGACGCGCGCGTCGCCGCCTTAGAAACCGCTGCCGGCCCGTGGCCGCCGGCTGGGCGCCGGCAATCGCGCCGCGCCTGGAGGCCGGCGATGTCCACCGCGACGCGCCGCCTCGTTTCGGTCTGCAAATCGCTTGCATCGCCGGCTCCGCAATGGCCGCGGCAGGGCGGGCAGCGCCTGCGGCCGTGTGGCTGATCGGGAACGCCGGGCGGCAGGGCTTTTTCCTCAGCTCCGTTTCCGGCGATGCGGCTCACGGCTTGCATTCCGGCGTCCGAACAGAACGGCACACCGCTCACCGACAGTGTGACAAGTAGCGATGTCACCGGCCCGGCACGTTCGCCGGGGAGGTGCGCAATGCCCCTCATAGTTTGATAACCTCATGCGCGAATATTAAGACCCATGCCGCGAGACGCGACACGATGGGATTTTTAACGACTTAAGCGCAGAGGTCGTGGAGGACGGTCGAGACGGCCGGGCGGCATGCCGCCATTCTGACCATCAGGCTCGACGGCGAGCAATTGGCCGACAGCGCTCCCGGTCTCGATCCCGATTGCCGGGGGAAGGACGCCGGTCAAGTAGGCGTGCAGCGCGCAGCAGCCGTCGGCCAAATTGCCGCTGCCATCGCCGGGATGACGGCTCTTTCCTTTGTCGCCGCGGTCGGGGCCGTGTTGATGGCCGCGCGCGGGAGCGGCGCTCGCAGCAGGCTGCGCGCTGGCGCGCGGCGTCGAGACGACGCCTGCCAACTGCGCGGCGACGAACAGCGCGACCAGTACCCGGACAAACCCTCGTATCGCCCGAAACCAATTCATCCGTGACGACCTGACCACCCCCGCCGGGGACTGCTTATTGTGGTCGCATCGCGTTCCGCCGTCAATGTCTCCACCCCACGGACGTCCTGCGGACGCCCGCGGACGATGCAGGGGGAGCTGTTGGGGAACGCGCCCTGTTGGCGGACGGGCGCGCGAAGCAGGCGACCACAAGGACCGCCCACAGCAGGGGAACGTTGGAAGAGGTGACGACTACGCCAGAAGCGCAATCAGCTGGCGCAGGTCCGGCCGGCGTTCCAGCCTCCACACAAACTCGAGCACGCGTTGGGCGCGCTCGTCACCGATGAGCGGCGTCGCATTGGCCCGGAACTTGGCTTCGATGGCGGCGTCACTCATCGGATTGCCCGTCGTACCGCTCGCGTGGGCAACGTGAGCGTTGTAGCGTTTGCATCCGGTCTCGATGGTCGCGAAAGCTTCGTCGGAACGCAGCGTCTCATCCGCGATAGCCTTGGTTCTGCCGCGTAGCGCGGCCACCGTCGGGTCGAGGGCCTTGGCGTCGGAATACTGGGCAATGCCGGCGCCGCCGTCGACGAGGGCGACGGCGGCCGAATGAACCGCTGAAAATTTCGATTGCAGCCCGGTCGCGGGCTCGAGGACGTTGGTGATGGAGAGCACGAGCGGGTGCACCCGCAGGGTGATTTCGCTCACTGCCGCCGGATCGATGCGCTCGCGATTGCGGATTGCGATAACGGCGTCGATCAGCGGGTGCAGCACCACGCCGCACGCATAGGGTTTATGACCATTGGCCTCGATCAGCCAGCTTTCACCAAGGCCGGCGATCAGGCGTTCCGGCGCCGCGGTGTCGCTATAGACGCGGCAGAATCCTTTGCGGCCCTCGATGATTTCCTGCGTGCTGTCGAAACCGCGCTCCGCCAGCAAGGCAGCCAGCACGCCATTCTGTGCGGCTTTCCCGGCGTGGAACGATTTGCACATGGTGCCGCGGTTCTGCTGCATGCCGGCTGCCTGGGTGGCTGCAATGCCCATCGCATGGGTGAGTCGCTGCGCGTCGAGCCCGATCAGCTTGCCGCCCGCCACCGCTGCCGCGATGGTGCCAAGCGTGCCGGTGAGGTGCCATCCGCCTTTGTGATGGCCGGGCGCCGTGAGGCCGCTGCGAATGCCGGCTTCAAACCCCACCGCATAGGCGAGCATCAGATCGGCGCCGCTCACAGGCTTGCGCTCGGCCAGCGAAAACAGCGCAGCCAGAACGGGCGAACTCGCATGCAGAACGACGCCGCCCATGTGCGTGTCGTCGAAATCGAGCACATGGCCCATCTGGCCGTTGGCGAGCGGCGCATCGAGCAGCCCGAGCTTGAGGTCGCGGCCAAGCACGGTCGCCTGCGGCCGGCCGCCCGTCTCCTGTAAGACTGCGAGGAGTGCATCGATTGCCGTGTGCCTGCTGCCCGCCAGCGCGCAGCCCACCCAGTCAAGCACGCCGCGACGGGCCTCGCGCGCCGCCGCCGCCGAAAGATCGCAATACCGCGCCGCTGCGAGATGCACGCACAAGGTCTTGGTGAGGGTTGCGGCAGCGGGATCGACGCCCTTGTCCATAGTAGTAGAACTTCTGCAATGAAAATTATCGGCATTACCTCATCGGCACAGATTGGCGTTCCGAAATTGTCGTTACTATCCGTACAATCCAAGAACCATGTTGTCGTCTCGCCTATATCGGTCGCCTCTTTTGCCAGCAGGCATGGACCACGCGCAGGCCTCGCTACTGGCGAAGTCGTACATTCTGCCGGTCGACTGGGATAATTCCAGCACCTATTTCGCACGGATCTTTATGTGTTGGATCCCGCACAGCGCGCAGTTGGGCTTAGAGTTCCGCTAGGCGGCGGGTCCATGCTAGCATCGGCAAAACGCCTCCCAAAGTTTAAGGCAGCCGCGAAACGCCGTCAGCCCGCGAGAGTAGCATGGGACTTCTGCGCCTAATTGCGCTGCTTGGCGGCGCACCTGCGGTCGGCCTGGCGATGTTCTCGTTCGCGGCTGTAGCGGCGCAAGCCTATCCGAGCCGGCCAATCACCATCGTTGTGCCGTTCGGCGCCGGCAGCGGCACCGACATCGTAACCCGCATCATCGCGCAGCGGCTAGGGGTGGCGCTCAACCAGAACATTGTGGTGGACGACCGCCCGGGCGCCAATGGCGGCATCGCGGCTGTTTATGTCGCCAAGGCGCCGCCCGACGGCTACACGCTGTTGATGAGCACCAACAGCCCGCATTCTTCCAACCCGTTCCTGCTCAAGAATATCGCCTACGATCCTGTGAAGGATTTCGCACCGATAACGCGGATCGGCAGCTTCACGCTCATGTTGGTCGTCAATCCGGCGGTGCCCGTGCAAACGATCCGGGAGCTGATTGTCTACGTCAAGGCCAATCCCGGCAAGCTCACCTACGCCAGCGGCAACACGTCGGGGATCCTTGCTGGCGAGACGCTCAAGCATTGGGCCGGCATCGACATTCTCCAGGTCCCTTATAAGAGCGTGCCGCCGGCGCTCAACGACATCATCGCAGGCCGGGTGTCGATGGGCTTCACCGATCTCACGCCGGGCCTGCCTCACGTCAATTCAGGCGCTCTGCGCGCGCTCGGCATCACGCGGCTGCGGCGAAGCACGCTGCTTCCGGAGCTGCCGACGTTCGATGAGTCGGGCCTCAAGGATTTCGAGGTGGAATCCTGGGCCGGATTATTCGCGCCAGCCGGAACCCCCGCCGAGATTGTTGCACGGCTCAATCGCGAAACCCGCAAGATCGTGGAAAGTCCGCAGGTCAAAGCGCAGATTGCCCAGATCGGCTTCGAGGTGTTTGGCTCGACGCCGGAAGAACTCGGTGAATTTGTCAAGGATCAACTGGTCAGGACATCGAGGATGGTCAAGGACGCCGGGATTGAGCCGGAGTGAACGACTTCCACCTAAGCCGCTTTCGGGGCTCTAGATCTTTTCGAGCCGCACGGCCCAGGCCGGTTGAGAGCACATCAAGTTGGACTCGGTGCTTACCGAGGTGATCGGCAAAAGCGGCCGCGCTATGATTGAGGCGCTGATTGCCGGCGAAAGCAATCCCGTCAAACTGGCGAGCCTTGCCGATCGGCGGGTCAAGGCATCACCGCAGAACTGCGTGAGGCTCTTCGCGGCCGGGGACCAAGCATCATCGCTTCCTGCTGCGCCTTCAGCTCAATCAGATCGACGCTCTCGCAGCCGCCATGGCGACGATCGATGCGCAAGTGGAGACCAACCTTGAGCCCCTTCGCATCGCCGCCGAGTTGATCATGTCGATCCCAGGCATCAAAAACCTGAGCGCGCACATCACCGTCTCAGAGATCGGCATCGACATGAGTTCCCTTCGGCCGCACAGTTCATCCTCATATGTCCGCGCGATGACAAGAGCGCCGGAAAACGTCGATCCGATCGTCAGCGCAAGGGAGCTAATTGGCTTAAGGCCACGCTGCGGTTTCGCGGCAGCGAAAAACAAAGGCAGCTATCTGCAAGCACGTTCCAGCGCATCAAAGCCCGGCGCGGTCCCAAGCAGGCGATCATGGCTGTCGTCGCTTCCATGCTGAGCGCCATCGACCACATGCTCAAGGACGGCACGATGTCTCACGACCTCGGCTGCGACCATTTCGAGCGTCACTCCACTGACAGCAAAAAAAAACCGGCTGGTCGAGCGCTTGTCAGAGCTCGGTTACGCCGTGACCTCAAGGCTCTCGCTGCATGAGCTGGTGGCCCTGCCGGGAGTACTCACACCCGCACCACAAAGCTATCCACCACCTTTTTGTCCCCCGCCTTATCGAACGCGATGGTGAGCTTATTTCCCTCCACGTGGACGACATTGCCGTTGCCGAATTTCTGGTGGAACACGCGGTCGCCGACCGTGAAGGCCGAGACGGCGCCGGTCGATTTCGCCACCAGTTCGCCTTCGATCGTCATTGGCCCGCGGGCACGGGCACGCGTCCCATTCCGTGAAGCGCCCGTGCCTCGAAAGACGCCGCCGGTTTCATCCGATCCGCTCTGACCGAATCCGCCACGCCCCTTGGCCCGCTGCCAGCCGGGTGTGCTGTAGGTCGAGGCGAACGTCTCCAGCTCATCGAACCGCGAGCCGCCGACATTGCCGTAGCCCGTAAAGCCGCCGAAAGCGCCTTTGGATTGCTCGACCTCCACATGCGGCTCGGGGAGTTCGTCGATGAAACGCGACGGCACCGTCGCGGCCCACGTGCCGCGCACCCGGCGGTGCGACACGAAATAGATTTTCGCGCGCCGACGCGCGCGGGTGAGGCCCACATGGGCGAGGCGGCGCTCTTCTTCCAGGCCGGCGCGGCCCTCATCGTCGAGCGAGCGCTGGTGCGGCAGCAGGCCCTCCTCCCAGCCTGGCAGGAACACGGTGTCGAACTCCAGGCCCTTGGCGGAATGCAGCGTCATTACCGACACCCTTTCGCCGCCGTCGGCCGTGTCGGTATCCATGACCAGCGAGATGTGTTCGAGAAAGCCCTGCAGGTTCTCGAATTCCTCCATGGACCGCACCAGCTCCTTGAGGTTTTCGAGCCGGCCGGCGGCGTCCGCCGAGCGGTCCTTTTGCCACATCTCGGTGTAGCCTGACTCGTCGAGCACAATTTCGGCAAGCTCGGTATGGGGAACAGCAGCGGCCCGGGCGCGCCAGCAGTCGAACGCCGCCAGGAGATCACGCAGCGCCTGGCGCGGCTTGGGCTTGAGCTTGTCTGTCGCGGTGACGGCGCGCGTCGCCGCCACCAGGGACATGTCTGCGGCGCGGGCGTGGTCATGCAGGAGCTTGATGGTGGCGTCGCCGATCCCGCGCTTGGGAACGTTGATGATGCGCTCGAAGGCGAGGTCGTCGCTGTCGGAATTGACGCAGCGCAAATAGGCGAGGGCATCGCGGATTTCGGCGCGCTCATAGAAACGCGGCCCAATCACGGTGTATGGCAGGCCGAGAGTCACGAAGCGATCTTCGAACTCACGCATCTGAAACGAGGCGCGCACCAGGATCGCGATCTCGTCGAGCGAATGGCCGTTGCGCTGCAGGTTCTCGATCTCCTCACCGATGATGCGGGCTTCCTCCTCGGAGTCCCAGGCGGAGGTCACCGTCACCTTCTCGCCGGCGCCGCTCTCGGTGCGCAGCGTCTTGCCGAGCCGGCCGTCGTTGTGGGCGATGAGATGGGAGGCGGCCGCAAGAATATGGCCGGTCGAGCGGTAGTTGCGCTCCAGGCGGATCACCCTGGCTCCCGGGAAATCCCTCTCGAAGCGCAGGATGTTGTCGACCTCCGCGCCGCGCCAGCCATAGATCGACTGGTCATCGTCGCCGACGCAGCAGACATTGCGCCGCGCGCGGGCCAAGCCGGTGGTGCCTTTACCCTCCTCTGCAGGCGGGTCTGACCGCCGCAGGCTGGCCGGGGTGGGGTGCCCCGGTGCCTCCTCCGCGGCTACGCGATGGTCACCCTCGCCCGGCCCGCTGACGGGGGCCGACCTCCCCGCTTCAGGGGGAGGTGAAGAGGCGACGCTCTGCCCCAACAGCCGCAGCCACAGATACTGAGCAACGTTCGTGTCCTGATATTCGTCAACCAGAATGAACCGCAACCGGTGCTGGTATTGCTGCAGGACCTCCGTGTGCTCGCGGAACAGACGAATGTTCTCCAGCAACAGGTCGCCGAAATCGACCGCATTGAGGGTCTTGAGCCGGGCCTGATAGGCCGCATAAAGCTTGATTCCACGGCCGTCCGCAAAGGCGGCGGCTTCGCCCGGCTTGATCTGATCGGGGGAGAGCCCGCGGTTCTTCCAGCGGTCGATAAGGCCGGCGAGGATGCGCGCGGGCCAGCGCTTCTCGTCGATGTTTTCGGCTTCGATCACCTGCTTCATCAGCCTGAGCTGGTCGTCGGCGTCCAGAATGGTGAAATTGGCTTTGAGGCCGACCAGCTCGGCGTGGCGGCGCAGGATTTTGACCCCGATGGCGTGAAAGGTGCCGAGCCACGGCATGCCTTCGACGGTCTCGCCGACCATATTGCCGATCCTCTGCTTCATTTCCCGCGCCGCCTTGTTGGTGAAGGTGACGGCGAGAATTTCCGAGGGGCGGGCGCGGCCCAGCCTCAAAATGTGGGCAATTCGCGTGGTCAGCACCCGCGTTTTGCCGGTCCCGGCGCCGGCCAGCACGAGCACGGGACCGTCCAGCGTCTCGACTGCCGCGCGCTGTTCCGGGTTCAATCCGACCAGATAGGCCGGGGCAGCCGCCGCACGGGCCTGCGCTGCGATGCCGCCAGAAGCGGCAGCGAGGGGCACTGGTGCTTGGTCGAACGGATCAGGCAAGGTGACTTCCCGGGTGCGTTAAGGGCGCTTGGCGAAGGTGATTCTCCCAAGCCAGAAAATGGCACTCGCAGCCGATTTTTGCGAGGCCGCAGCTGCGTCCAACCGGCCTATCCACACCACGCGGCGGCAAGGCCATTGGCAATCGAGGTAATTTGCGCTCGTCACGCAAATTTCCCGGCCGGGGCCTCGCCACGACTGCGCATATGGGCTTGCGCAACAGCCCCAATCTCCCTCTCCACAAGCCCGGGCGCAAGGCGGGAGAAGGGGCCCGGTGGTCAGGTTCTATGCAGGTCGATTTCTCACGGCAGGTAGCCGCCCCGGAAGTGGATCAGCGGCGCGGCGCCGGCGCCATCGCGAGCGCCCACCACTTGGCCGATCGCCATCACCACCCCGTGGCGCTCGATCGTTTCCACCAAGCGGCAATCGATAACCCCGATGGCGTCGAGCAGAACCGGGGCGCCGGTGCAAAGGGTCTCCCATCGCCCGCTGGCGAAACGTTCCGCGCCCTTCCGCGGACCCTTGCCGCCGAACATGTCGGCGATCTCGATCGCTTCGCGCGGCAGAAAGTTGAGGGCGAAATGGCGAGCCGCCAGGATGGTTTGCAACGCAGAGGTGCGCCTATCGATCGATACCAGCACCAGAGGAGGAGCGGCGCAGATGTGGGTGGCCGACAGCCCGAGAAATCCGGCGGGCCCCTGATCCGACCGCGCCGTCACCACGGTGCTGCCGATGGCGCGGTTGCTGAGCGCGCGCCAGAATGTTTGCGGCTCGATGAGTGGGTCGGTCACATGCGTCGGCTCGGTCATCGGACAACATCAAAGCAGGTTTGAAAATCGCTTTGCCTTAGTTCGCCAACAGGTGCCGCCAACAGCATGATTCACGTCACCGAAATCGGCTTGCGGCGACTTTTTGTCATGGCGGGCGATCGAGGCTTCATCCGGCGGCCGCACATAACCTCCCGGCTCGGTATTACGGCGGGTGATGGACAGGCCCGGCAACCAGTATCGC
>JASHRR010000901.1 GCA_030037185.1 Xanthobacteraceae bacterium
GTATCTGTCGCCGATCCTGAGGCGCTATGTGGCCGGTGTCGCCGAGGAGCTTTCGAGCGGACGACCGACGACAGAGGACAGCGGACCGCGGCGCGAGCCCGTTGCTCCGTCCTCTGTCGTCTGTCATCCGTCCTCCGGCCCCGGCCTCATGTTCATGATGTCGTCGGGCGGATTGACGGCGGCGGACCTGTTCCAGGGCAAGGACGCGATCCTCTCCGGACCGGCCGGCGGCGTGGTCGGCATGGCACAAACCGGGCGCGAGGCGGGCTTTCCCCGCCTGATCGGCTTCGACATGGGCGGCACTTCGACCGATGTCTCGCATTTCGACGGCGAATACGAGCGCGTCTTCGAGACCGAGGTCGCGGGCGTGCGCATGCGCGCCCCGATGATGTTGATCCACACCGTCGCGGCCGGCGGCGGCTCGATTGTGCAGTTCGACGGCGCGCGCTTGCGCGTCGGCCCCGACTCGGCCGGCGCCAATCCGGGACCGAAATGTTATCGGCGCGGCGGACCGCTGGCGCTCACCGACGCCAATGTGGTGATCGGCAAGCTGATGCCGGACTTTTTCCCGCATATTTTCGGACCCGCGCAGGATCAGCCGCTCGATGCCGGAGGCGTGCGGCGAGCTTTCGCTGAGCTGGCAAACGAGGTGAACCGACATCTCGGCGGCGAACGTAGCGCAGAGGACATTGCCGACGGCTTCATCAGGATTGCGGTCGAGAACATGGCGAACGCGATCAAGAAGATCTCCGTGCAACGCGGCTACGATGTGACGCGCTATGCGCTCAACTGCTTCGGCGGCGCCGGCGGCCAGCACGCCTGCCTGGTGGCCGATGCGCTCGGCATGACCACCGTGCTGATTCATCCGTTTTCGTCGCTGATGTCGGCTTACGGGATGGGACTCGCGGACATCCGTGCGACACGCCAGAAGGCGATCGAGCAGCCGCTCGGCAGGGATGCGATAGGAACGATCAACAACGTCGTTGATGAGATCGGCAACAGTGCGGTGGACGAGCTGAGACGGCAAGGCGTTCGGCAAATTCGCGTCGATACCAGCGTCCACATCCGGTATCACGGAACAGATACAGCTCTCATTGTTCCCTCGTTCAGTATCGGGCTCCCTCGCGGGAGTGTTTCGGCAGAACAGCACCCGACGTCGTTCGTCCGCGTCGCGCGCCAGATCGAGGATGAGGGACAGCCGACCCTAGAGAGGCTGAAGTCGGAGTTCGAGGCCGCGCACAAGGCGCGCTTCGGCTTTATCGATCCCAGCAAGGAACTGGTCGTCGAAGCGGTGTCGGTCGAGGCGGTGGGCGGCGGCGCGAAGTTTTGCGAGCCCGAATTGGCGACCACCACCGCTCCGCTGCCCCTGCCGAAGCAACGCACGCGCTTTTTCTCCACCGGCGCCTGGCGTGATGCCGCGGTCTATGGGCGCGACCAGCTTGCGCCTGGCCACCAGGTGGCGGGGCCAGCGATCGTCATCGAACCGCACCAGACCGTGGTGGTTGAGGACGGCTGGCAGGCCGAGCTGACGACCAAGAACCACCTCGTCCTGACCCGTACGGTGCCGCTCTCGCGCGGGCACGCCATCGGCACTGCGGCCGATCCGGTGATGCTCGAGGTATTCAACAATCTTTTCATGTCGATTGCCGAGCAGATGGGGGTATCGCTGCAGAACACCGCCTATTCGGTCAACATCAAGGAGCGGCTCGATTTCTCCTGCGCGGTGTTCGCCCATGACGGTTCGCTGGTGGCCAACGCGCCGCACATGCCGGTGCACCTCGGCTCCATGGACCGCGCCGTCGAGAGCATCATCCGGGAAAACGCAGGCCGCATCCGGCCCGGCGATGTCTATGTGATCAACGCCCCCTATAACGGCGGCACGCACCTGCCGGACATTACGGTTTGCACGCCGGTTTTCGACGACGCCGAGCATGACATCCTGTTCTGGGTCGCAAGCCGAGGTCATCACGCCGACGTCGGCGGCCTCTCGCCCGGCTCGATGTCGCCCAACGCCAGGACCATCGAGGAGGAAGGCGTTTATATCGATAATTTCAAGGTCGTCGATCGCGGCCATTTCTGCGAGGCGGAACTCTACGCTCTCCTGAACGGCGCCAAATACCCAGCCCGCAATGCGCTCCAGAACGTCAACGATATCAAAGCCCAGATCGCCGCCAACGAGAAGGGCGTGCACGAATTGCGCAAGATGACGGCGCATTTTTCGCTGGGGGTGGTGAAGGCCTACATGCAGCATGTGCAGGACAACGCCGCCGAGAGCGTGCGGCGGGTTATCGACCGGCTCCACGATTCCGAGTTTGCCTACGAGATGGATCAGGGCACGGTAATCCGGGTGAAGATCGCGCTCGACAGGCAGAGGCGGGAGGCGACCGTGGATTTCACCGGCACCTCGCCGCAGCAGCCCACCAATTTCAACGCCCCCGAGCCAGTGACGCGCGCCGCGGTGCTATATGTTTTCCGCGTCATGGTAGACGACGACATCCCGATGAATGCCGGGTGCCTGCGGCCGATCAATATTGTGATTCCTCGACGCTCGATGCTGTCGC
>JASHRR010000902.1 GCA_030037185.1 Xanthobacteraceae bacterium
TCCCGAATCAGATAGCCAAAAGCGGATCATATCGCGATCGAGCGCGCCACAGAAAAACACCGAAAACTCCAACGATTCCAGCAATTCAGAGCGATTCAAGTAGCTATGGAAGCGGTATAAACGATCTGCGGCAGCTCGCGTGGACAGCACATTGACTAATCGCCGAGACTGATTTCGTTGGACAACTGGAGACGCGCAGCATCGCAAGAAGGTTGCGCTCTCATGCTGCGGAAAAGATCAGGCATGTGATGCACCAGGGTGAGCCTTACTTTCAACCAGGTTCTGTACAGCGGCCTCGAATAGCTTATGGTCTTTCGATACCAGTTCCGTGCGCGTGACTATCATTGCGAGGAGCTCGGCATCAGGATTTGTAGTTCCCAGGTGATTTCGGCGTTGCTGATTATAATCAGCTTGGGCGATGCCGTTGGCGAGTTGTTCGGCGTTGCTCTTATCGATGGCGAAGGCTTCGATACATCGCTGGAGGCGTTGCTGCCCGAGGAGCTGATCGATGCAGCGGACAACGCCGTCAAGTCGTCCCTCACCTTTGTTGCGCCTGCGATTCGGCCAGTCACTCAGGGGATGATGGACACCAGTTGGGAC
This sequence comes from Xanthobacteraceae bacterium, assembly GCA_030037185.1. The sequence continues at coordinate 601 of JASHRR010000902.1, forward strand.
ACCCGCAGCTTTGGCTAAGTTATTGATTTTCTTGGCGCTCCCTACTGGAGGGAGCGGACGGCTGCAGAAACCTCGATAAAATGGGCATTTCTTCGCTTGTCTGCCGAGACCGTGATATTGCCCGCGCGTACCACTGGCAACATAGGCCGCCGAGAGACGAGGGCGAGACGGCCACCATCGCGGTTGCCGGTCAACCGCCCAATCTGCTCCTGTTGACGACCGGGGCTTGTAATCATCGCTGCAATGCCTATTGTAGTGAATATAACTACTTTGGAGTTTGCGAATGGAAGAAGCCGTCTCGGCCGCCGATGCCAACCGCAGGTTCTCTCTTCTTCTACGCGGCGTGCGCGAAGGGCGCAGCTATGTCGTGACCAGCCATGGAAAACCCGTTGCGCGGCTCATCCCCGCCGGCAAGCACCACGATGTGGCGGCAAGCGCGAGGGAGACACTGCTGGCACGTCTGGAAAAGCAACCCGTCATGCAAGCAGGACGATGGACACGCGATGAACTTTATGAGGATGAAAGGTGAGGGTCGCCCTGGACACGAACGTCCTCGGCTATGCGGAAGGTATCAATGGGGCTGAGCGGCGTGACGCCGCTTTGGCCCTCATTCGCAAACTTCCTCAAGAAGCAGGCGTCGTCCCGATCCAGGTTCTCGGCGAGCTTTTCAATGTCCTCGTTCGCATGGCAGGAAAGTCGCGTCGCGAAGCCCGTGATGCTTTGCTGAGTTGGCGCGATACGTTTTCCGTGGTCGAGACCTCCTCTGAAGCCATGCTGGCGGCGGCCGATCTAGCGATGAACCACCAATTGGGAATATGGGATGCGGTCATCCTCTCGGCTGCCGCACAGGGCGGGTGCCGATTGCTTTTATCCGAGGACCTTCAGGACGGTTTCACCTGGGCCGGGGTGACGGTGGTCAATCCATTCGCTTCGCCGCGACACGCCCTTCTGCAAGCCTTATTGGAAGAAGAATGACAGGTCGCATCGCAAAGCTTTTTGTTACCCAGCATCAAACTATTAAACTCCTCTAAATCCTTGATTTTGTTAGCTCTCCCTACAACCCGACAAGATGTTTTCTCTGCCCGACCTCTACCAGAAAGGGCCGTACGCGATCCGCGACAAGGCGACGGCCATGAAGGTCGTTTGCATCCTCGAGGACCACGGCTATCTCAGCTCGGCTGAATGGAGGGGCAGTGATCGGCGGTGTGCGCCGTAAGGACGTGTGGAAGCTGGTGCCAGAGGAAACGCAGCCATGACGAGCTTCACAAGGTTCGACCCAAAGGCGTTTCTCAAAAATGAAGACCAAACAGGCCAAGCTGCTAAACCTGCTAAAGTTGAGATTACCCCTGAACCGACTTTAGCAGGTTTAGCAGGTTTAGCGGGCGGGCAAGCTCGCCATAGCATTTTCATTCCCGACCCGGACAGTGCCCGCGAGGATGCTCCTGGAAGCTGTGAAAATAGCTCCGCAGCCGATGTGAAAGCAGATCTGGCGTGGCTGAGCCCGGCGGCGCAGACCGCCATCACTACTGAGCCCGACGGCACCACAGAAGCCTATATCCGCCAACCCAATGGCCAGTGGTCTACCCCGCTCCCGGTGCTACCGCCTTCCTTCGAGAGGCCCGGCAGCTTCTCCCTGCCCGTCTGCTCCGGGTGGTGCAGCGGCTGTGGTGAACCTTCAATTTGGCGCAGGGATAAACCGCAGGGGGAAATTCAACTGAGAAGGGTCTTCGTGACTTCCTTATTCTCCTCAGTATTTGCCAGACGTGCAAAGTCAAGAATGTAGACTTCCTCGAGTTTCTGCGTTCTGGTTTTAGGAACGTTGACGATTTCGCGGTCGGCAAAAGGGCGGGGCGATCACGTACTGCAAACTGCGACGCGAAGCAGGTCTGAGGCAGCGCGGGGTCCGATGAGTGCATCGTATCGCGCGGCCATGTCGGGTCATGGGCGGCCAATCAGACACCGTGACTGGTATGTCCGAAGTTACGTGAACTGCGGATGTGCCAAGACGAAGGGTCGCCACTCCGGCTTCGGGCCAATTCCGGACTGGTGCAGCGCGATAAGTTGCCCCTAAAGGTCTGCGCCAAACGTAGGGATTGGCGCAGAATTTACCGATTGGCTTTACTCGCCGGTATTTTCCAGATGCTGCGCTATCTCCCAGCTGACGGGCAATTCAACGTCGCCATTGATACGAATGTTGACAATCACCGGGCCGTCTTCGACCGCGAGCGCTTTATCGATCTCGCCGAAATCGTCGGGCTGATTGACTCGGAAACCCTTTGCGCCAAAGCCGACGGCCAATTTCTCGAAATCGGGCTGAGCAACCTCCGCGTATTTCGTCGGGAAGCCTTTGTGGACAAGGTCGTGCCGTTCCTGCCCGACCGCATTGTCGTTGAACACGAAAACGGTGAGCGGCAGGTTGTGACTGACAGCGGTGTGAAAATCGGACACGTTCATGATGAACGAAGCATCCGCGGTAACGTGCGTAACCCGCTTTCCGGGTCGCGCAAAGCAGGCGCCTAGCGCAATCGCCAAGCCTTGCCCGACGGCGCCGAAATCCGCTCCGAGAGTCCAATTGTCGGCACTGGCACTGGTTATTGCCTGAACGGCCACCATGAGAGCGTGACCGCCATCGAACACTAGAATGCGATCTCGCTTTGGCAGCTTGTCTTCCAGATAGTTGGCGGCGCGGCGCGGATCAACCCACTTGCCGTCGTCGTAAGTTATGGCCGGCGGCTTGCGCTGTTTGATTTTCTGCACCGTCACCGCATCCGGCTGACGGCCGGGCTTGCCGCCTTCCTTTAGTTTATCGAGCAGCGCCACGACGGCCGCCTTCGAGTCGGCTTCAAGGCCGATGGTAATCCGCGCAAACCAGCCGAAGGCATCCTCCCGGTCGTCGATCTGGATGATCTTCTTGCCGTTTTCGAGAATCTTGCCGAAGTGTGTGGTCCACTCATTCAAGCTCGCGCCGACGACGATCATGACATCGCTTTCGGTCAACGTATCGACGGCGAGGTCTGTGCCCAGGCCACCGCTGACACCGAGATGAAGCGGGTACTGAGAACAAAAACCTGCCGCATACAGAGTGGTTGTCACCGGCGCGCCGAGATACTCAGCCAATTTCTGGACTTCCGCCTCCGCCTTTCCCTGGGCGGCGCCAAGCCCGCAAAGAATGGTCGGCCGTTGGGCGCCAGCCAGTATCCTGGCAGCTTCGGCAACATCGTCCGGTCGAGGTGGCTGCAAGGTCTTCGCCTTGTACATCGGGCGATACTTCCAGTTTTTATCCGTCAGGACATTGTGCTGGATGTCCTGCGGCATGTTGAGAACAAACGGCCCTTTCCTTGCCTTGAGCTGGCGGAAGGCTTCGCCAAGGCAGTAATCGACATTGTCGGGGTGCTCGATTTTCACCGTCGCACCGGCCGTGAGCAGCGCCATGGCGTGCTGGTCGAGCATACCTTGCGGGTTGTAGGGATCACGCAGGGAAGCGTGCCCAGCCAGAAGCAAGACCGGCGATCGATGCAAGCGAGTGTGAACAAGCGAGTGGGTTGCATTGGCATAGCCGGGGCCTTGCGTGGTGGCGCAAAGGCCGATCTTGCCCGTGAGGCGGGAATAGCCGTCAGCCATGCCGACGGCCGCTGTCTCATGATGGGCGTGAACGTATTTGAGCCCGTGCTTTTCACACAGCTCCACGATGATATCCTGGTTGGCGTCACCCATGACGGCGAAAAGGTGATCGATGCCTTCAGCCGCAATCGCGGTGGCGAGCGCTTCCAGTACCTTCATGGTGACCTCCACTCGATGGCGCACGTTATCGCGCGGCGAATTTTCAAGATTTGGCTGGCGATGCAACGTTACGGCAGCGCTGAGGCCGGCGTATATAATGTCTTTCTATTAGAGGCGGCCGCTCGCGCCGCCGTCACGGCCTGCGGCTCGATGCTTGGAGTTCCGAGCCAATGGCCGCAAGCAATTCCCGTGTGTCGAATGGCTTTTCGAAAAGAAGCCGTCCGCCGCGCGCCGCCTCGTGCTCTGCGGTCGCGAACTCATGACGGCCGGTAATCAGGATAACCGGTAGAGCTGGTCGGGAAATCCTGATGGTCTGCTGAAGCGCGAACCCGTCGGCATCCGGCATACCGATGTCCGATATGACGCAGTCCACTTCGGCGATTGCCGTCTCCAGGAACTGCTTTGCCGAAGCAAACAATCGGACCCTGTAGCCAGCCGACTCCAGCAAATCTTCGAGCGATTCGAGAACGCGGTAGTCGTCGTCAACCACCGCCACTACAGGCTTTGCGGACGAAGACACGACCATTTCTCTTCCTTTGGCCGCAGGATAACTCTTTAAAGCATCCTACGACTATCATGTATTTACATTAGGTGGATGGGGGCGCTGGTATATTCAGCCTTTCCGCCATGCGCACCAAATCCGCGATAGAACCGGCCCTCATCTTCTGCATGACCTTGCTACGATGAATCTGCAGGGTAACTTCGCTAATGCCTAATTCCGCGGCAGCTTGTTTGTTCAGCAATCCGCTCACCACCAGTGGCAATACCTCACGCTCGCGTGGAGTAAGCGAAGCGTACCGGTTTTCGAGCTTCGCCAGTTCGGCTCGACGGTACCGCGCGTCGCGATCGCGGATCAGGGCGGCATTTATGGCCTGCAAAAGCTGTTCTTCATCGATCGGCTTCGTCAAGAAGTCGATTGCGCCGGCTTTCATCGCGCGGACCGAAGATGGGATATCTCCGTGACCGGTAATAAACACGATCGGCGGATGCTGCGTCGGCGCGATGGTGTCTTGCAGTTCAAGACCGTCGATGTCCGGCAGCGACACATCCAGAACCAGACAGCTGGGCAAATCTGGATTGCCGAAGCGAAGGTACTCAGCCGCAGATTGAAACGCGACGGACTCAAGATTACGCGAGGCTAGCCAATCAGAAATCGCTTCCCGCACCCTGAAATCATCGTCCACGATGATGACCAACTCAGATTTTTTAGTCATCACGGGCTTCCGACCTCAACGGCAGCGTAAGCGAAAAAACCGTGCCTTGCGGCTCATTACCACGCACGCGAAGCGCGCCGCCGTGAGCCTGAGCAATGGAACGACTGATGGCAAGACCAACCCCTAATCCGTCTTGCTTGGTGCTGTAGAAGGGCTCAAAAACCTTCTCTGGATCCGTCAATCCGGGACCATGGTCGCAAACTTCCACAACTATAGATTCATCCGCACACCGAGAGCGGACAATCAGACGCTTTGCGTGACTGTCTGCTGTCTCCATCGCTTCCGCGCCATTGCGAATGAGGTTCATGAGCACCTGCTGAATTTGGATTCGGTCGGCAGCGACCACGGGTAAGGTTTGCGTTAGCTCCAACTCTATCGAGACGCCCCTGCGATTGAGCTCGTCTTGAGCCAAACGTCCCACCTCTTCGATCACCGCGTTGATATTCAGGGATGTTTTCGTCGGCACCGCTTGTTTGAAAAGAGCCCGGATGCGCCTGACGATGTCCGCCGCCGCATTGCCGTCCCTGATAATACGCTCTATCGCCGCCTGCGCTCGCGGAAGGTTAGGGTTGTCGCCAGATAGCCAGGTCCGGCAGGTCTGCGCGCTCGCAACAATTCCGGCCAAAGGCTGGTTGATTTCGTGGGCGATGGAGGCCGAGAGTTCGGCGATAGTTGCGACCTGAGATGCCCGCGCCAGACGGGTTTGTGTGGCTCGTAGCTCGTTCTCCGCCGTTTTAGCCTCCTCAATATCAACGGACAGGCCGTACCACTGGATGATGCGCTGTTGGCTATCACGCAACGGTTCTCCGCGTGCGTGGTGCCAGCGATATTGACCGTCGGCCCGACGCAGGCGGTGCACGGTTTCGTAGGATTCGCCGGTTTGGATTGCGTGGAAAAACGCTCTAGCCGTTTCCGGAAAATCTTCCGGATGAATGAACGTCGCCCAGCCAACATTCAGAAAATTCTCAAGGCGCAATCCGCTATATTCGAGTACTTTTCGATTCAGATGTGTGGGCTCGCCGTCCGGTGCTGCCGACCACAACATGGACGGCATTGTATCGATGATTTCGCGGAGCTTTAACTCGCTCACCCGCAATGCTTGCTCTGCGGATTTGAGCTCCTCAATATCGAGATTCACCCCGACCCATTGCAGGATGGTTCCATCACTCGCCCGGAGCGGTCCGGCGCAACTGAGGAACCAGCGGTACCCCCCTTGAGCGTTGCGAGCTCGAAAACTCACCTCACCGGCCTCACCCGTGCGCAGACAGGTTGACCAGACTTTGCGCGTTTCTTCGTGGTCGTCCGGATGCAAGAATGGGATATGAGCGTCCCATGCGGCATCAATGTCGATGCCAAAACGCAAGGGATGATCTTTCGGAAGACCGAGGTAGTCCGCTGTTCGCTTATTGACGAAAGTGAGCCCCCCGGACGAAGAGGCGTACCAAGTATACGCCGGAATCACGTTTAGAGTGGCTCGCAGCTGATTGGTATGAGTGGGTTCGCCATCCGGCGCTGTCGGCCACAGCATCGGCGGTATTGGTTCGATGATTTCGCGGAGCCTTAGCTCACTCTCCCGAGATGCTTCCTCCGCCTTCTTTTGGTCATCTACGTCAATGAGGACGCCGTACCAGATTTGCACATCACCGGCACTGTCGCGTAAGGCCTCCCCACGCACGTTGAACCACCTGTAAACACCGTCTGCACCGAGAAATCGACAGTTGGCAGCGTGCGAAGTCATGGCTTCCAGGTTGCTGAGCCAGGTTCGCACCTTGAACGCGATATCGTCGGGATGCACCTTACTCATCCACCCCCAACCAATGATCTCCTCAAGGGGCGACCCAAGGTATCGAAGTAAGCGCTGATTGACGTAGTCGATACTGCCGTCAGGCTTGGCCCTCCACACGAACATAGGGATGGTCTCTAGCAGGGCCTGTAAGTTTTGCTCAATGAGCGGAAGGCCTTGTTGACCTTGGACGCGTGGCTGCTGCCTCATAGGTCAACTCCCACTTCGAACTGCGCGCCTGTTGTTTTGGCGCCCTATGTAGTCGAGTGCTATTTGCCAGATAGGAGCTGGGCACATCAAGAATATCGCGGCCAATCGGGTTGGCGCGCTCGACGAGGCCCCGGCCCAACTCGCCAGCAGCGGCAAATCTGCCCACCACCCGATGAATGCTGCTGCTGCAACCAGGACCGCCGGCAAGCCCGCTACTTGACTCGCGTATTGTATCTTCAAGCTGGCAGGCAGGTTCACAAAGTCACGTTTGCTCCAGAAAGTCGAACCCCAGCCCGGGGCGGGCAACCGACCAGGGGTCGCGCTGGCCCGGGATTTCGATCGTCTAGGTAGGTGCGAAGCTATGTTCCCCGCAAAAGCTTTATGCCGCAGCCAGAAAGTTCCAACTTCAGGCGGGACCCATGCCGGCGGGGCTCCGGCGGGGACATCGTCTCGGAACGCCGGACCGACTTCTCGGAATCCGCCGCGACGGGGTCCAATGCCCACCCCCGGTGGCAAACGCTTATTGCTCTCGCCGCGCCATCAACTTGCTTTCCACCGTCCTAATCTAAATCCCTTAGCCGCCTTCGCGATGGCCTCAACTTCATGTCCGCCTTGCCCTCGCCCAGCTTGTCGGCGCCCAGCGGCGATCCTTGCGGTCTTCATAGCACGGCAGGTCTCACGCCTCCGCTTGACGGTCGAATCCCAGCACGCGTCTAATGTCTGCTCTAGTTCGGCTCACGTTGTCGATTTGGCGCCACGTAGCCGGTCCCCAATCCCGTCAGGTCCTGGCGCAGGTTGCTGTTGTTGCCGTAACTCGAATCCATTAGCACCACGCCGGGAGGCACGCCCGCCAGCAACGCCGCGCGGATCTGCTCCAGCGCAATCTGCGGCTTGGTCTTGAACCTGATCGCACGCGGAATATGCACCTCGGCGCGGCGGGACCTATCCTTGGTCCAATCCCGCGGCAGATACAGTCGATAGGCGATCGGCAGACTGGCGTGATGGTTAGCGACCGACAGCGTCACCGCCACCTGACAATTGGCCTGCTTGCCGAGCTGCCCACAATATTGATGATGCACCCCCACCGAATGCCGGCCCTGTTTCGGAAACGATGTATCGTCGATGATCCAGGCTTCGATCGGGCCGCGACGTGTTATCGACGGCATTATCAGTTCACGCACTTTCGCTAGCATCAGCTCGTCGGGCCACGTGGCATTGGCGACAAAGTGCAACAGGCTCTGATGCT
>JASHRR010000903.1 GCA_030037185.1 Xanthobacteraceae bacterium
GCTAAGACGCAGCGTCCGCTCCAGTTTCTCCCCCCTAGTCACAACGACTGGCTCTTTGTTTGCAATCTGACAGCCGATGATTTCCCGTGCCGCCTCTGTCTTGGTCATGGCTGTCGATGTGTTTTGCCCCTCAATCAAAAACAGCGCACAACCCCAATTGCCGCTCGGCCTCGCTGGCTGGCCAGTGATCAGCGCAGTTTCTGTCAAGCATGCCGGTGCTTTTGTCGCCTTAGAATTGCGGACAGCGCTTGAATATTGAAGGGACGGAGAAAAAACTTAAATCACTCAGATAATCAAAAATAATCGAATTGTTTGGTTTCCCCGGAGGCCACGTGCCTCGATGGCCGATTCTGTTGACGATGCACGCGCGGGCGGCCGCTCCGGGCATGGGCAAGAGCAATCTCGGTTTTCGGCGCGCACGACGACAATAACCGCTGCGCCGTCTTCGCCGCGAGCCGGACCCCTGCACATCCTTTCGGTCGGCTCAGGGCTTCGCCTCGCCGGGAGCACCGAGCGCACGCCGCGGCAACGGTATCGGTCGATTGCCAGATGTTTTCGGCAACGTCGAGGCTCGCGCCAAAACGTGGCGACCGGTGGTGGCTCCCTGGTCGTTGCGGTCACGGGCAGAGATCAGGATCGTTCGTTTGCGCATTGCATCGTCTTGGACCGGCTTGCGGCGCCGTGGGCCGTTCGTCGGCGGCTGCCATCGCGGCTCTGGCGCGACAGCCATGCGGTGTGACGTCCCGCCAGCTCACGTTGAGGACCGGGCTGCGGCCGGGCCGCCTTCGCGGGTCTCGACCAGCGCCGATATTCGGCGGCGGTGATCGTGTTAGCGCATCATGACGAAGGTGGAAACGTCACCATCATCAGCACTGCCGTTGACGGACGACCTTGAGTGAACCCGCGGCTGCTGCGGTGCGTGAAGGAAGATGCGCACACCGCAACCGGATCTGGCGGTATCAATCTCTCAAACCGCAAGCTGCCGAACAGAGTGCTTGGCAAGCGAGTTCTTCCTGCGTGAGGCGGCGCCGGCCGACCAGTTCGCGAGATGGAGAAAAATTGAACAATTTCAATTCGAAGCGGAGGACGAGCCGGTTTGATTGTTTGGTTGCCCAAGCGCCTGGGCTGCTTGCTCGGTGGACCATCAATGCGTCGCATCGTCCGGAAAGGGGTTAAACTTACGCTCATGAGGTCGCCACTGGCGAGGCGCAACAGCCGCCGGCTGTTGGCCGGCCCGACGAATAAGTAGCGCCGGAGCGATCGCCCTGGGCAGATTGCCGAGTTAGAACTGTTCTACTTCATAATTTGTAGTTTAGAGCGATTTCACTTCATTGTACTTGCCGGACATCACCGCCAAATGGCAAGGATACTCTCATCACGCAGATGAACGCGCTCGGGGCGAGCGCGTGCAGATAACCGGATAGAACTCGGAGTACCGTCGTGATCGTGTGTTCGTGCAACGTCATTTCGGACCATCAGGTCCGATCCGTTACAGCCGAACGCGCCGTCCGAGCGACGAGCGAGGTCTACCGGTGTTTGGGATGCAGTGCCGAATGTGGGCGCTGTGCGCGCACCATCCGGCGAATCATGGACGAGGCTCTGGCCGGGGCGACCTCGCCGCGTGCGACCTGCGGCTGCGCTTCGGTCAACGCCCTTGCGTCCCGGCCGGCAGCCCCGGCGTCCCGCCCGCCCTTTCCGGCCAGGGAGGCGGGCGAGGCGCCCGCGCTCTGAGCCGGGACGGGCTTCCCACAATTCTGTGAGCGCTCGTGGCGCTCATCGCCCGCCTCGTTCGGGTCACGGCGATCTCGATCAGCCACTGCTTGATTCTGGGGGAAAACCGGCCCGGGCATGCTCAAGGGAACCGCGTTTTCGGTCCCTTGATACCTCCGCAGGGTCTTTTTTGGCAGTCTGGCCCCGCCGGAACTCTTCATCCTGAATTAGAATTGGTATCATTCAAATCTGACCTTCATCTGCCGGAGTGGCAGCCAAGCAGCGAGTCATTACCATGCGCGGAGATACAACCGTAGTAGAATACCTCAACAAGGCGGTGCGTCACGAGCTTACGGCCATCAATCAGTACTGGTTGCATTATCGCCTGCTTGAGAACTGGGGCTACCTGGACCTTGCGAAGAAATGGCGCAAGGAATCCATCGAAGAGATGGAGCATGCCGACAAATTGATTCATCGCATCATTTTCCTCGACGGCTTTCCCAACCTGCAGGTGCTCGATCCGCTGCACATCGGCCAGACCGTCAAAGAGGTACTGGACTGTGACCTGGCATTGGAGATGCACGCCCGTGCTCTCTATGAGGAGGCGGCGACCTATTGCCACGGTGCTAAGGATTATGTGAGCAGGGATCTGTTTGAAAAATTGATGAGCGACGAGGAGGAGCACATCGACTTCCTCGAAACCCAGCTTGAACTCGTCGCCCGGCTTGGGCTTGAGCTTTACGCTCAGCATCACATCGGCAAGCCGGAAACGCCGGACCACTAGAGCGCGCTTCGCGACATTGGCCGACAGGCCGCAATTGCGGTCTCTGCCCTCCTCGCAGGCAGTCGCCCATGGCGGCCGATCTGCTTCGCCGCTCGTGCGCAGGGGGCGTTCCTGCCGCGCAGCGACGCTCTCGCCAACCATTCGGTACGCCAAATCCGTTCAAGCGCGCGTCCGGCGGATTCAAGGCGCCGCTGCAACCCGTTGCGAACTTGGCGCCGGCAAGCAGTTAGCGCTTGAGCGCTTCCACGAGGGTCTTGCCCAGGCGCGCCGGAGAGGCCGATACGATGATACCAGCAGACTGCATGGCGTCGATTTTCGACCCGGCATCCCCCTGGCCGCCCGAAATAATCGCGCCAGCATGGCCCATGCGGCGGCCGGGGGGTGCAGTGCGGCCGGCGATGAAGCCGACCACGGGCTTGTTGCGCCCTCGCTTGGCCTCGTCCTTGAGGAACTGCGCCGCATCCTCCTCGGAGGATCCGCCGATCTCGCCGATCATGACAATCGACCTCGTCGCCTCATCAGCGAGAAACATTTCCAGCACGGCGATAAAATCCGTGCCCTTGATCGGGTCGCCACCGATGCCAACCGCGGTGGTCTGGCCGAGGCCCTCTTGCGTGGTCTGGAAAACCGCCTCGTAGGTGAGGGTGCCGGAGCGCGATACAATGCCGACGGAGCCCGCCTTGAAGATGCTGCCCGGCATGATGCCGATCTTGCATTGACCCGCCGTCATCACACCCGGGCAATTCGGCCCAATCAATCGCGATTTCGAACCGCTCAGGGCCCGCTTCACCTTTACCATATCGATCACCGGAATACCTTCGGTAATGCAAACGATGAGCGATATTTCGGCTTGGATGGCTTCTGCAATTGCATCTGCTGCCCCGGCCGGCGGCACATAGATGACGCTCGCATCGCAACCTGTTGTTTCGCGCGCTTGCGCGACGGTGTCGAACACCGGCAGCCCAAGATGGGTCGCTCCGCCTTTGCCCGGTGATGTCCCGCCGACCATCCGGGTGCCATAGGCAATTGCGGCCTCCGAATGAAAGGTGCCGTTCTTGCCGGTAAAGCCCTGGCAGATGACCTTGGTATCCCTGTCGATCAGAACCCCCATCAGGCTGCCCCCCGCACCGCCGTGACAATCTTGTGGGCGGCGTCGTCGAGATCGTTTGCCGGCGTCACGTTGAGGTTGGAGGTGGCGATGATCTGTTTTCCCTTGTCCACATTGGTACCTTCGAGGCGCACCACCAGCGGCACCCGCAAGCCGACTTGCTTGACGGCCGCGACGACACCTTCAGCGATGACATCGCATCGCATGATTCCTCCAAAGATGTTGACCAGGATGCCCTTCACCTGGGGATCGGAGGTGATGATCTTGAACGCTGCCGCGACCCGATCCTTGGTGGCGCTGCCTCCGACGTCAAGAAAGTTGGCGGGGGACTCTCCATACAGCTTGATAATATCCATGGTCGCCATGGCGAGGCCGGCACCATTGACCATGCAGCCAATCGTGCCATCAAGCGCCACATAGTTGAGGTCGTGTTTGGAAGCCTCAATCTCCTTTTCGTCCTCCTCGGTGAGATCGCGCAACGCCACGATATCGGCGTGGCGGAACAGCGCGTTGTCATCGAAGCTGATCTTGGCGTCGAGGCAGATGAGCTCGCCGGACTTGGTGACCACCAGCGGATTGACTTCCAGCAAGCTCATGTCCTTGGCGACGAACGCTGCATAGAGCTTGAAGAGCAAGCCTTCCGCCTGCTTGGCAAGGGGGCCACTGAGCCGCAGCGCCTGCGCCAGCCGCCGGCCATGGTGCGGCATGACGCCAGTGGCCGGATCGATCGAGAAGGTGAGGATCTTCTCGGGCCTCTCGCGGGCCACTTCCTCGATGTCCATGCCACCTTCGGTCGATGCCAGGAACGCAATGCGCGAACTGACCCGGTCGACTAATGCCGACAGGTAAAATTCTTTTTCTATCGCCGATCCCTCTTCAATATAGAGCCGGTTGACAACCTTGCCCTTGGGGCCGGTCTGATGGGTGACGAGCGGCGAGCCCAAGATGCGCGATGCCTCGCGGGTCACCGCCTCAATTGAGCTGACGACCTTGACGCCCCCCGCTTTGCCGCGTCCACCGGCGTGGATTTGAGCCTTGACGACCCATACGGGCCCTCCGAGTTGATGCGCCGCCGTCTCGGCCTCGGCGACCGAGAACGCCGGAATGCCGCGCGGGACCTGAATCCCGAATTCTCGCAACACAACTTTCGCCTGGTACTCGTGGATTTTCATGGTGTCTCTCGGCGCACAGAGGGCGGTCGACAGAGGACAGAGGAAGGAACACGATCGGAGCGCGTTGCGGTCAGCAAGGCGACGGATGGGGTACAGGTGATCGGACCGATCAAACGCGCTCTAATTTGCCGAGGCCTTGGGCTTTCCGTCATCCGCCGTCTGCTAAGCAAGGTTCGGCACGAGCTTGAGGCAAGCGTTCACGAGCCCGCGCACCGAATCGACGGATTTTTCCAACATCGCCCGCTCGGCCCCATTGAGCTCAATCTCGACGATGCGTTCGACGCCCTTTGCGCCGATCACCACCGGCACACCGACGTAGAGATCCCTGACGCCGAACTCGCCGTTGAGGTAGGCCGCGCAGGGCAATACGCGCTTCTTGTCGCGCAGGTAGCTCTCCGCCATGGCGATCGCGGATGCGGCGGGTGCATAGAATGCCGAACCCGTTTTCAACAGGTTGACGATCTCGGCGCCGCCGTTGCGGGTCCGCTCAACAATCCCGTCGATGCGCGTCTGCGTCGACCAGCCCATGCGGATAAGGTCCGGCAGCGGAATGCCGGCAACCGCCGAATAGCGCACCAGCGGCACCATGGTATCGCCATGGCCGCCGAGCACGAAGGCCGTCACATCTTCGACCGAAACGTTGAACTCCTCGGCAAGGAAATAACGGAAACGCGCTGAGTCGAGCACACCTGCCATGCCGACCACCATGTGTTTGGGCAGGCCGCAGCATTTCTGCAGGGCCCACACCATCGCATCGAGCGGATTGGTGATGCAGATCACAAAGGTGTTCGGGCAGTATTTCTTAATGCCGGCGCCGACCTGCTCCATCACCTTGAGGTTAATGCCAAGCAGATCGTCGCGGCTCATGCCGGGTTTGCGCGCCACGCCCGCCGTTACGATACAAACGTCGGCGCCGTTCATCGCTTCATAGGAATTCACGCCGAGGTAGCGCGTATCGCTCCCCCCGATCGGCGTCGACTGGGCGATATCGAGGGCTTTGCCCTGGGGAATCCCCTCAACGACATCGAACAGCACCACGTCGCCAAGCTCCTTGAGCCCGATCAGGTGTGCGAGCGTGCCGCCGATCTGGCCTGCGCCGATCAATGCAATCTTGTTGCGCGCCATCTGAAAAACATCCTCGATCTCGACCGCCTCGCTCCCTCCCGCCCCCTCGCTGCCCCCCGCAGGCCTGCCCCCCGCAGGCGGGGCGCGAGGCGCATGGACGGCAGGGCAGGGAAGCAGCGCGGCTTAAAGCTAGCCTCGCTTTGCGGGTGTTAGCCCTTTCGGCCCTGCCATTCAAGTCGATCGAACAGGCACTGTTCACGTCGGCCCCTCGTCGCGCCCATCCCTGTCTGGTTGCGCTACCTCTGCAGGCAAAACGTCGGCGGCCGGGACCACGCCCGGCGATCTCTGCGACCATGCGGTTCACCTGGCCGCAACACCTCCGGCGCACCGGAGATCATGTCTCGACGATACCCTCCGAGGAACCCGTGGTCACCGTTCGATGCCCGTGGGGGAGCGCGAGATACCCGGTCGATCCCATTTCGATGAGGCGCGAGGTTGTGCGCTTGAATTCGCTCGCCTCGTAGCCTTCGGTGCCCAAATAGAGGGC
>JASHRR010000904.1 GCA_030037185.1 Xanthobacteraceae bacterium
GGGGGTCGGGGCGAAATAACTTGTGACAAGACTTGCATTTACGACGTTGCGCGCCGGCCATCGCGTCCCCTCCTCTGGGGACACATGATCAGCCAATGCAGAGCCCCGCACTGCTCTCGAAATTAGAAAGCGGTCGCCAGCCTCTGGCGCAATCTCGCGACCTCAATCCACCAGCCGCGGAATGCACAGCAAGTCAGGATTCAAAACGGTGCTTCTTGCCCAAAATCAAACCGGGGCTGACACTACGGCAACGGTGCCCGGATAGAAGATTTGGATGCTTGCCAGCTGGACGCCCCACCAGGGCCACTTCCAGGAAGCGCCGAGATCGATCGCGCGAGTTGGCGAACGGCGGAATATCGCGGTTCACGGCCCGTGCTCAGTCGCCCTTGGGATGCAAGTTCGAGATTGTGCCGATGGCCTTCTTTGGGAATCGGCTCGCCGGTTTAGCACCGATGCAGCTACCACCGGGAGGATGGTGTCGCCTCTTTCCCTTCTAGGTTATTGCAGGCACTGATCCGTAATCTTGATCATTCCCGACGCTAAGCGCGTTCGCCGCCGGGCAGATCAAGCGCCACTCCAGACCTGATGGAGCATAATCGAGCTGGACTTCACCGCCGACGGTCCGCTTTGCCATTGACTCGATGACCGTGCTGCCGAAGCCCTTGCGCTCTGGCGGCCGCACGGACGGTCCGTTGCGCTCGATCCAGCTCATCACGAATGTATCATTGGCAAGCTGCCAGCTCACGTCGACGCAGCCAGCATCCGTTGAGAGCGCGCCGTATTTGCCGGCATTGGTCGCAAGTTCGTGCAACGCGAGACCGATGGCTTGGGCGGCAGCTGCGTTCAGATGCAGCCTCGCTCCGTCCAGGTGGATTCGAGGTCCGATCAGATCAGCAAAATGCCCAAGTTGAGCTTGCGCCAAATCCTGCACGTCAATTCGCTGCCACTCATGCCGAACCAATACGTCCTGATTGGCTGCCAGCGCTTGGATGCGCTCGGTGAGCCGGCCAATGAAGTCCTGCGGGTCACCCGTGCCGATCTGGCGAGCAATCGCCTGTACGAGACTGAGAATGTTATTGGTGCGATGCCGGGCCTCACGCATCAGCAGGTGAATCCGCTCCTCATAAGCTCTCCGATCGGTTACATCCTGAGCCACGGAAATGAAGAGGCGTTGCCCATTTGACAGGCTTCCCAAGGCAGAGGTAACAAAATTCCAAATCCGCTTGTCGCCACCGCGAGTGCGAATCATCAGTTCATTTGTCCGCGCCACCGGCTCCGTTGCGATAATCGTTCGCATCAGCTGCAGTACCTCGCCCGAGCGCTCACCGTAAGCACGTATTGTCCAATCCTCGATTCGGCGGAGTTCCGCTGCCGAAATGCCTCCTGCTGCCTCGAGCCAGCTTCGGCTGATGGCAAGGATTTGTTCCCGATCGTTGAACAAGATGGTAGGCACTGGCGAGTAGAGGATTGAGGTTTTGAACCGCTCCTCGCTCTTGCGTAACTCCTCTTCGGCACGCTTGCGCGCAGTGATGTCCTCAATCACAGTGACGAAATAGTCGATTGAGCCATCGCTCTTGCGCACGCAGCTGACAGTCAGCCTGCTCCAGACGATCGCGCCGTCCTTGCGCAGGTAGCGCTTGTCTATGTCATAGCTGTTAATCTTTCCTGTGCGCATTTGCTCGACACGAGTCATACTGACCGCGAGATCGTCGTGGTGGGTGATGTCCTGGAACGACTTGATCGTGAGTTCATCGGCCGGATACCCGAGAGTACGGCACACGGCTTCGTTGACCCGGAGCCACCTGCCGTCGGGCGCGACGTGTGCGATGCCAACTGCTGCGTTTTCAAATGTGGCTCGGAACCGCGCTTCGCTGTCAGCGAGAGCGCGCTTGGCCTCGACCTGCTCGGTAATAATCTCGCCGAATACCAGCGATCCCCCGATCCGGCCATCGGTGGTGTGCCAAGGCCTGGCTGACCATCGGACCCATTCAATGCCGCCGTCTTGGCGGCGTATGGACTCTTCTTGTTCGGCCAGTTTTTCGCCCGCGAGCACCAGGGAATGAATTTGGCGCCAGTGTTCTGGGAATTTTGGGAACGTCTCGTAAAGCGACCGGCCAATGACATCAGCCGGGGCGAAGGTATCTCCAGAGGTCAGCCGCGCGATGTCCGAAAGGAAAGGGGGCGAGACAGCCAAATAGCGCATCTCTGTGTCGAATATCGCGAGAGCGACCGGTACTTGCTCGATGAACTGTGCAACCACGCTTACTAACCCTCAAAACTCAACGGCGGCGCTGCGCTGCGGTTCCCGAATAGTCGGATCCGAGTCCGTGTGACACGAGCAATCGCCGGTCCAAACGGTCGTGCGTAATTGTACGAGAGATGAAGCAAGGTCCTTAAGTGCTGATCCTAGTGGCTGTCCAGATCTGTGGATAAGTGCGCGCCGCCGGGAGGCCATCGAGGGCCCCGGAGCAGAACTGCGATACTTGCCGCAGTACTATCCCCTGAAGGCGGGGCTACGAAAAGCGGCGGAGCGCACAGTCAGAGGGTTGGACCGATGCGTTCGCTCCTTCGTTCGAGGACTCAAACCTTCCGAATGCGTAGGCTATTTCACGAACTGTGCCTATGTTATGATCGGGACGTTCTTTTCAAGGGGGGGGTTATGGGCTGCGGCTTGACTGAGCTCGTCGAGAAGTTGGCGCAAGCCGCCGAGAGGCGTGTCGAGGCGAAGCTGATGGGCGCTGTGCTGGCGACGTATCGCGCCGGCGGTTACCACGATGATCGGTAGGTTACGGCGTAACTGAGATATAGATCGTTCGCATTGCAACCACGCCGCTCGCTGTGGACTACTGGCTTTCTTCGATCCGACCCTGCAACAGTTCATCGACGCCGTGGCGCCGAAGTTGACCGCAGACGAGATCCAACTGTGTCGACTGCGCAACAGGCCTGACAAAAACGAGGTCAACGGAAGGGCGAGGCACCATTTTCAGTTGCAATGTCTGGCGCAACACGTCAGATACCCGCCAAGGGGGAGAAATGCGGACTTGATTTCTATCCACAGTAGCGAGCTCCACTCTTTTCGCAGCTCTTGCCACGGGACTTGGCGGCGCAACCGCTGCGGACCTGCCGACAAAGGCGCCGCCGGCGCAGTACCTGTCGGCGTGGAGCTGGGCGGGCTTTTATGGCGGTGTGAATTTCGCCGCCGCGCTCGGTCGAACGACATTCTCAGACCCGCTACCTGCATATGGATTCCATCGCGGAGTCTCAGGTGACACTTTTTCTTGGTCAGGCAGGCAGCCTGAGGAGACAGTACGCGAGTCAAGTTGCTGGCCTTGCTGTGACGATAGCCGCCGCTGCGCTCATCGGCCCTTGGGCTGGGCTGCCCCTGCTGTCGAGCTGGGGCTCGAGCTTCGGTACTGTGAAACCCATGACGGCCGTGTGCCTCGCAGCCCTTGGCCTCACGCTCATGCACAGAGGCAAAGGCTCGCGGTTCGCGGTCGCGGTTGGTCTCGCAGTGGCGTTCGTCTGTGCGCTCGATCTGTTCGGCGTCGATTTCGGCATCAACCGCTGGCTAGTGCCCCAGGGAGTGGTGCCAGGACCTGAGATGACTTCGTTCCAGATGATAAACGGGATGCCGCTGGCGATCGGGCTTGCGGGCGGCTCGCTCGCGCTCAGCCGCTTCGAAGGGCATCACTTTGCCGCGACCGCGCTCGGCGGCCTTGCCGGCGTTATGGCGGCGTTCGCCCTGCTCACCCACTTGACGGGAATCCATATTCGCTACGGCTGGTTCAAGCCGCCCGCGCTTCCGACAGCTGTCGGTGTGCTTTGCGTTGCCAGCGCGATCGCTTTGCAGATCAAAACGACGCCCACGCTACGCAAGCTGCGACCGTTGTGGCACCTGTTGGTCATGCTCGGATGCGCGATCGTTGCACCGCTCCTGCTATTCGGGGCATACGCGGGAGCCCGCGTCACCGACGAGCAGCTCCGCCTCGTTCGCAGTGACCTGATGAGTGAAGCACGTACGATAATGGCGGAAGTTGACCGCGAGATCGTTGGCGAGATCGAGAGACTACAGGCATTGGCCGCCTCGCCGTCGCTCCGCCAGGGCGACCTCGCCGCGTTTCAGCATCAGGCCGAGGCCTCGTTGGCTTTGCGACAAAGCGGCAACATCATCCTCGTCGATCGCAATATGCAGCAGCTCGTCAATACCTGGCTGTCCTTCGGCGAGGCAATGCCAAGGATGACTGTTCCGGAACCTGTAGAGAAGGTCCTCGCAACAGGTAAGCCGCGAGTAACCGGCCTATTAATGAGACCCATAACCAAACAGCTGATGTTCAGCATCATCGTGCCCGTGCAGATCGATGGCGAGAACCGTTATGCCCTGGTCAGGTCGTCCAATCAGCATGCCCACGCCGCCATGGTCACTGCGAATGAGCTGCCGCCGGGTTGGCTGGCGGTGGTTTCCGACGCCGCGCACCGAATCATCGCACGGTCCGAACGGGAGGATGCATTCACCGGGCAGCCGCTGCCGCCGGCGCAGTGGCATCGCGCAGAACGCGCCGGCATATTCGAGTTTGTCGACTCCGAAGGGCAACCATCGCTGCAGGCATACGTGTGGTCAGAATTGACCGGCTGGGAAACTGCAGTGTGGGCCCCCGAGGCGGCGCTCGAGGCGCCGGTTCGGGCACTATGGTGGACGATGGGTGTGATGGCGTTGCTGGCGTTTGTGCTGGTGGTTGCCTTGGCCTCGTGGTTGGGCAGAATTATCGCGGGTTCAGTCGGCCATGCAGCTCGCGCTGCAATCGCTTTGGGAGAAGGTGGCCCGCTGCCGCCGCTCGGAACTTCCGTCGCCGAGGTCGACACGCTAATAGCGGAGCTTCGACGGACCGCCGCCAAGCGACGGGCCGCGGAGGAGTTGCTGCGCGAAGGCAAAGATCGGCTGCAGCTTGCGCTCGACGCAGCCCAGCTGGGATGGTGGGAGTACGATCCCCTCTGTCGCGTACTCTTGTGGGATGGGCGCGCTCGGGAAATTTGCGACTATGCTGAGAATGAGCTAACGATCGAACAGTTCCTGAAGCAGATTCATCCTGACGACGCGGCAAGGTTTTCGGCGGTCCGCGAGGCGTCGCTCGACCCCGCCGATCCCAAGTCCTACAGGAGCGAATACCGAATCGTGCGGAGAGACGGAAAGGTCCGTTGGGTCGAGAGCTGTGGGCGCGCCTATTTTGATGGCCCTGAGCGCCGCCGCCTTGTGAGTTTCGTCGGCACCATCCAGGACATTACTGATCGCAAGGAGCGCGAGGAAAAGGAGCACCTCCTCATGCGCGAGATCAACCATCGCGCCAAGAATATGCTCAGCGTCGTGCACGCGATCGCTCGCCAGACCGCCGCCAAAAATTCCGAACATTTCGTCGAGCGCTTCTCTGAGCGCATCCAGGCGCTTTCAGCCAATCACAACCTGCTTGTCCGCAACGAATGGAATGGCGTCGAGATCGAGGACCTGGTTCGCGCCCAGCTCGCTCCCTTCGCCGACCTCATTGGTTCTCGTATTGCCGCGCTCGGCCCCAAGCTGCGCTTCAAGGCGGCTTCCGCGCAAGCCATTGGGCTCGTACTCCACGAGCTCGCCACCAACGCAGGGAAATACGGGGCACTCTCGACGGATAAAGGGCGCGTCAATGTGTGCTGGGGGATCGAGGGCGACACCCTCACCATGAGCTGGACCGAGCGCGATGGGCCGCCCGTGTCTGCGCCGGAGCGGCGCGGGTTTGGTACCATGGTTATGGAAGCGATGGCGGAGCACAGCGTCGATGGTAGCGTCGACCTTGATTATGCGCCCTCAGGCCTGACCTGGCGCTTGACCAGCCTCGTCACGAACGTGCTGGAGCCCAGTTGACTGACGACGAGACTAGCAAAGTCAATCTGCGACCAGCGCCTGAAGCTCGCCTTGATTGATACGGACCGCACCCCCAACGATACGACCCTCCACAGCGAAAGTGCCAGCGCGCATTTCTCCTAAGCAAAGCGTTCCGGGTTCGGCTCGAAGCGTTTGGATGTCGGGTATTGGCCCAAGGCTGAAAAACCCCGCGTCGCAATATTCCGTCCGGTCATTGGGGTGCTCAGGACGCGATATGCTCGCTGTGACACGACGCACACTCGTCAGGCTACCCCGGCGGCCGCTGCGCTCGCAGAATCGCCCGGCTCGATTCGTGGGCCTCGTAGTCGTTGAGTCCAATAAGCACTGACCGAACAAACGGAAGGAAACCCTCTGGACCAGACATTTGGTCTTTCATGTGAACGCTTGCCAGATCGCTTGTCTGGAACACCTGCTGGACCATCTTTAGACGGATCTCAAGGTCCAGACCGCCGCCGATGATCACGTGGTTTATCTCTGCCTGAGCGAATGCTGACCGCACGTCGTCCACGCTGGTGCCGCCGATGAATTCGACCTCCGACATTTGCAGCTGCTGCTCCACGTCCTCAACGATAGCCGCGATTACTCCGAGAAGCAGCACTCTCTTTGTCACGCTCATGCGGATGTCCTCCCATCTCGCCCCGCCCGACATCCGGGCCCTTATTGGTCCAGAAGGGTCCATTCGCTGCAGACTAATCTAAATCACTTGGTGGCGGCCAAGGAAGGGCACGAGCTATGTTTGGCCCTTCTCGACGATCCGGCCCTGCCGCCGGATCGACGCGATCGGGCGGCTCGCTGATGTGATTGAGAATTGACTACTTCGACCACAACGATCGGCTCGTCATCGGGCACGTCGCGGCGCCAAAGGGGGCCATAGCGCGCTCGTTAGCTTGTCGCCGATCTCGTCCGGTCGGCGACATCAGCTGGGCGCTAATCGAGGGATGGGCTGCCGTCGATAAGGTGCCCGTGGTCGTGTGAGGGACAATTTTCTCCCCAATCGTCGGGGCCTCGACCATCCGACCATCCCGCGAACGTCTCTGGGACCTTAGCCCGGAATTCTCAAACATTTATCGTTTGAGAAAACCGGGTTAGTGAGCGATCGCGACCCTCATCTCGCGGCTCCTTCCCCAATAATCGAGAATGGCGCCCAGAATGCCGGGTAGACGTTCAGCGGGCTCCCCTTGTTGTTCATGTAGGCCAGCATCGCGTTGCGCAGGGCCGCCGCGCGGCCGAGGTCGGATCGGCCGTCATGATGGCGAACGTCGAGGTGGTGAGCCGGGTGGCGGCCTACAAATCGACTGACCAGTGCGACACCAGAAGCGCCCGCGCCCCCGCATAGAAGAAGGCGCGCGCCAGCCCCGACAGCGCTTCCGCGCCGGGCTTGTCGGCGGCTGCGGTGTTGCAGGCCGATAATACCACCCAGTCGGCATTGAGCTTGAGCTGCGCAACCTCGCTCGCCGTCAGCAATCCGTCGTCAAGCTCGGTCAGCTGCTTTGGCAGGGTGAGCGCAAGGCGACGGTTCGCCGAGACCCGCGACATCCCCGGCGACGAGACCATGGGTCGCAAAGTAGACCGCCCGGTAGTTAGCTAGCGCCGCCCGCTTCACCACGATTTCGCCGGCGTCGCTGCGCCGCCGCGGCGCCGAGCTTCCCGGCGCTCGCCTTGAGTTCATCGGCCGTGTCAAGCAGCGAGGGCAGAGAGCGGGCGAGCTTCGCTCGGTCGATGCTGGCTCCCTGCCAGAAGTCGCCGTAGCCCCGGGTCACGCCGACGCGGGTCCGTACCGCGCGGCGTTCCGCCAGCGCCTTCGGCCGCTCCGCCGGGCACCGGGGTCCCGGCGGGCCACCTGGCGCAGGGCCTTGAGGCTCGCAAGCGCCGGAAGAACGCTCACGGCTTGCCGCTTGATGAGCCAGGCGGCGTCCGGGTAGGACCCGATATCCTTGAGTTGCGGCATTGCGTTTGCTGGCTTCTCGGTCACCAGCAGGTGAAACGACAGCGAGGTCAGCGG
>JASHRR010000905.1 GCA_030037185.1 Xanthobacteraceae bacterium
CTGCGTGATGATCACGTTCCGTGCCATCGCCTCTCTCACCAAGCGTTCGGACTCCTGGCGCATAGCTTCCTTTGACATCGCAGGCGCTCGCGGTTTCGTCACCATCGATTCCTCCTCCGAAGAACTCTCTCTCTCGCCTGCTTTTCTACCGCGTCAGGCGGCCTCGAAAGTTGACTGATTGTCAGTGCGCCGAGCAAAGCGAAAGGGCTGATCACGGTCCGTGGGCCAATCGTGGTGTGGCCGGTGACATCGACATGCGCGACCAGTTTACAATTATCGCCGATCACGACGTTCCCGTCGATGACGCAATACGGCCCGATGGTTGTACCTTTTCCGATTATCGCGCCGGATTCTATCACTGCGGTCGGATGGATCGCGACGACATTCGAATTTGACGCTCCTTCGGCCAACATAGAGATTGGCGGCACGACGGGAAGCAGTTCAGTGGAATCACCCAGAACCTTCATCCCGCATTCCCCCCGCAGAAGCTGACCCGCACTGTCCGCCGCCGGATACCGGCACCCAAGACTAGATCAGTTTTAGCGAGTAGGCGGAAGAGCCACACCAACTTTTTTGCAGCGCATGAGTCTCTTGCTGGCCCGCCTCTGCCGACTTGCGCGGTGCACAAAGTCGTCAGCTTTCCGAGGTACTGCCGACGTGCCGGTCGAACGAGCGCCACAGCCGTTTGTGACCCGAAGGCGACCCTTGTGGAGCACTGTCGAACTGCAACGACCACATCCGGCCCAGGATGCTTCACCCAACTCGGTCCCGCCTCATTACCCGCTCGGGAACATCTCAAGCGGAATGCATATTGGCCGGGCCAGTATCTTGCGACGTTCGTGCTCATCGCGATGCCAGTCGAGCCCGAGGAGCCAGAGAAGATCGAGCAACATCACGCGCTGGCTGTCTACTGGCGGGTCGCGTCGTCGGGAAGTTATGCGCCGACGTGCCGCTGCCCCAGAAATCGATGTTCCGGACCCGCTCGGAGACCTTCCACCTATGCCAAGCGTTTAAGGCGGGAACGCTCATGGGCGCAGGGGTTAGGAGTGCATCGGCATGTTCAGCAGATATCTATCGGGGGCAGGCCCCTTCGTCGCCGTCGCCTTGGCTGCGTCCGGCGGCCTGATTTTCGATGCCATGACCCCGGAAATAGTCTCGGTCTGCCTTTTCTATCTGAGCGGGGTTCTCATAGGCTACTGGTTTCCCCAAACGAAGGCCGCCCTTGCGCTTGCACTGCTAGCGACGCTGCTCATCATCATTGGACATTGGATAACGATCCCTGACGGAACACCGGCCTGGAAGGCTTGGTTGAATCGTGGCCTCACCGTCGGCGTTGTTTGGCTGGCGGCAGGTTTCGTATGGTACGTCCGTGTCCTTGAGCACAAACTGCGGGCGAACAAAGATTGTCTGCAGTTTGCTCTCGACGCAGCCCGACTCGGGTGGTGGCAGTACGATCCGCGCCGCCGCGTGGCTTCGGGTGATACGCGCTTCAAGGAAATTTTCGATGTTACCAGCCGCGAACTGCCGAGCGTGGACATCAAGAATTTGGTGCATCCGGATGACGCTGAAAGGTATTGGGCGGACCGCGAGGCAGCCCTCGATCCCGTCGATCCGAAGAGCTCCGCGCATGAGTACCGAGTTCGGCCTCGAGACGGCGACCTCCGCTGGGTAGAGGTGCGTTGGCTTGCGCATTTCGAGGGCGCCGGGAGTTGCGAGCGGGTCGCACGCGCTTTCGCCACCGTACAGGACATCACCGAACGCAAGCACCACGAGGAATTGCTGCAGCGCCAAGCCGACCTTCTGGACCAGTCGCACGATGCAATTTTGACATTGCGGACCGGCAGCCGCGGCGTCGTTTACTGGAGTCGTGGGGCCGAGAGACTGTACGGCTATACGGCTGCCGAGGCGGAGGGACGCAGAGCCCACGAGTTGCTCCAAACTCGCGCCCCCATCCCTATCGAGGAAATCAACGCGCAGATTGTCCGTCGGGGGAGCTGGTACGGCGAACTCACCCATACTACGCGCGGAGGACGGGATATCGTGGTCGAGAGCCGCATTGTCCGGGTCTCGTACGACGGCGAAACATTTGCGCTCGCGACGAACCGTGACATTACGGACCGCAAGCGTGCCGAAGAGGAATTAGTCAAGAGCGAGGAGCGCTTCAGGACCTCAATTCTCCAGTCGCCAGTGCCCACCATCTTGTTCAACGACCAGGAACAAATCCTTGCCATCAGCCAAAGTTGGCTCAAAGCAGCAGGAGACCTTCCGGCAGCGGAACTCCACCGAATGGAGGATTGGACAATACGTGCCTACGGTAAGCGCTCGGCCGAGGTACTGGACTGGATTCGAAGGATTATTGCGAAGGAGCCGGAGGCGCAGAAGGATGAAGAGCTTCTCACTCTTCATGGCGACAAGCGCATTTGGAATTTTGTTACGGCTTGGGGACCCTGTCAAACGGGCGACGCCTGTATGTTTCCGTGGCCCAGGACGTAACCGACCGCAGAGCTTATGAGGATCGGATTGACCTGGTGATGCGTGAATCCCGCCATCGCACCAAGAACATTCTCGGTCTCGTACAGTCGATCGCTCGCCAGACCGCTGCGGGTGATGTGCAGGACTTCATTGGCCGCTTCAGCAAGCGTATCCAGGCGCTGGCGGCCAATCAGGACCTACTGGTTCGACATGGGTGGCATCGAATTGATGTGAAGGATTTAGTGCAAAGTCAACTCGGGCACTTTGCGGACCTGATCGGAACTCGCATCAACTTTGACGGACCGAAACTGCTTCTGAACGCGGCTGCCGCCCAGGCCATTGGCCTCGCACTCCACGAACTTGCGACCAATGCCGGCAAATACGGAGCGCTCTCAACAGGTGCTGGCCGTGTCGACGTGAATTGGCAGGTCGAGGATGGGACCTACACGATGCGCTGGATCGAGCGCAACGGGCCGCCCGTGCAGCCGCCAGAGCGGCGGGGCTTTGGCACTACAGTCATCGAGTCAATGGTAAAACGGACCCTTGGCGGTGAGGTTCAGCTCGACTATGCGCCATCGGGTCTGGAGTGGCATTTGACCTGTCGTGCAGCGGATGCACTGGAGCACTGATAACGTGAAGACATACGTGGATGGGGAGTCAGAGCAACGTCCGAAACTGGCCCAGCGCTGCCGACTTGGGCGATGCAGCAAAGTCGTCAGCTTATCTGGGGTACTCCCGACGTGCTGCCAACGTGGTCAGAACGGCAGGCTTGACCCACTGCTGACCTTTTGCTCAGTGAAGCGCGAGTGCACTAGCCCACACCCGCCTGGCGCATGATGTCTTCGGATTTGACACGAATTTCGCGGGCAACCTCGTAGGGATCACCTTCTTGGAATTTCGGCAGAAAGAGTTCCACGGAGAGCGGGCCGGCGTATCCTTTTTCCGAGAGCTTGCCCAGAATTCGAGTCAGCGGGCTGATTCCATCTCCGGGAATAATGCGCGTGGAAAGATCCAACAATTCGCGCGGAATGTCGGGCACATCCTGAAAATGCACGTGGCCGATTTCCCCGGGCCGAATCATATCGAGATCCTCAAGCTTGTTCAGGCCGGACCAGAAATGATAGCAGTCCAGCATGGGCACGATATTCGGATGCCCGGCGGCGCGCGTCATTTTCAGAATCGTCGGTAAGGTGGAGATAAAAGTCGACGTGCGCAGGAATTCGATCCGCAGCGACATGTTGAACTGCTTGGCAACTTCTCCCGCATCGTGCATGTTTTCGGGTCCGGCTTCGTAATCTTCCACCGTAACTTTCTTGCTGGTGGCGGTAGTTGCGTAGACGCGATCCAATCCCATGTTCGCGTACATCTCGCAGCGCTTTTTCAGATCGTCAAGCGCGGCGGTGCGATCGGAATTAGGTTCCCAGAGTCCTGTCACGCCGGTCGCGGCGTGGACGAGGTTCAGACCCAGGTCGGTGATCAGCCCGCGGGCAGACGCCAGACTGTCGGTCTTTAGAAACTCATCAAGCAGTGTATTCGTGATTTCGATGTCCTTGATTCCCGCGCGCGCCCAGCCCTCCAGCGATTTGCGATAGCCCGCTCCGTTTGAGGTGTTCTGATGCATTGCGAGCGTCATCTTCTTTTCGCTGGCAGCAGTTGTGACGGTGCTCGTGGCAGCAAGCGCCACCGGCGCGAGGAGTATTTTTCTTCTGGAAAGTGTGGTCATTGAATTGATCCTACGTCTGCCGCCCTACCCGGTTACTGAGAACTATTTAGAACGGCCTTGGTAGCACGGGCGCTGGGCTGCGTAGAAGCAGGTTACACCGCTGACAAAGAGGGCGCCTGACGAAGGGCGTCGGGTCAAGAGGTTTTTTTGCGAGCGCCGCAACGCCTACTTCTCGATGATCTCCCAGCGGTTCGCCCCGTCGCCGAGCCGACCGTTGCGCCGGCCCCGAAGGTTGCCGGCTTCGAATCGCGGGGCGCCAGCGGGCGTCAGCAGCTCGGCCATGTCGTCACTCGCCCGGCCAGTCCACCGCATCCGGTAAAGCGCCAGCCCGCTCACGCCGCACATCGCGACGACCGCCGACAACGGCAGGCAATGCGGGTCGCTTCGGCACGCCGGCAACGTGATCAGGCGC
>JASHRR010000906.1 GCA_030037185.1 Xanthobacteraceae bacterium
CGGCTGCCGAGCAGGAGCGGCCCCCGGTCGCGGCGCCAGAGCGCCGACGAGCTGCACCGGGCACCGGGCTGTGAACCGCTGTGACGGCCCCGGCACCGGCCGTAGCACCGGCGGAAGAAACATGCCGGCGGCTCGCACAACTCCACCGGCCGCCGGACGGTAGAGCGGTCCCTGAAAGCCAAGCCGCCGGCCTGCTGGGTGCCGGTTTCTTATCGGCTCTATCGGCTGCGGTGGAGGCTGCTGCAGGCTTTTTATAGCAACTGATCGCTGGACAGCCGCCGTTGCGCCGGCTTGCTCTACAAGGCTGAGCTGTTCTCTACGAAGCGGCGGCGACAGCGCGAAGTGTTGCGACGGCAGATGCTGGCCGGCAATCCATCTGACAAGCTGCAGCCGCGACTGGAGCGGCCAAAAGGAATGAACCGCGCCTACTTTGTGCGGCAACAGATTCAGCACGGCAAGGCATGCCGCCGGCTCCGGCACGGCAGCGCAAAGGAGCAGCTGCGGCACCTGCTGACCGGTCGCGGCAAAGGCTGCTGATATGCAGACATCGGTTGGCCGACGCTAGGTAGCTGGTATTTGCTAGGCACCGTCGCCGCTGACTCGAGCCTGTGAAGCGGTGGGGACGTCCGAGGGGTCTTTTTGGGACGCTATCGGGGTTTGTCCGCAAGACCCCCGGCTTCTCTCCCAGGGGTCTGCCATCGCGTTTGGAGCGACAAAATCAGTATAGGAAGTTGCGCTGGATGCGGAACAACACGCTGTAAATATCCTGGTTGTCGATCGTGTAAAGGCCTCCCGGCCGGCCGGTGGCGTTCTGTTGGAAGGGCGAACCAAACGAATTGAGACTGGCCATACCGGCAAACGCCGTATTGAGGCGCACCCACCCCACATCGAAACCGACATCCAGGTCCGGCACCGGATTCCACATGGTCCGGGTGCCCAACTGCCACCAGCTGGAATTGGGATTGCAGTTCGTGACGTTGCCTTTGAACTGGCTTTGCCCGCTGCCGGGGGTATTGAAACCCGGGGTGTTGGTATTCTGGAACACGGCATTAAGGCCAGCACTAAACCCTACCGGCTCATTCGGGACGCCGCAAATCTGAGCGATTGCTCCACTGCCGAAGTCGGTTCCCAGTGCGCCGCCGTAAATGGAGGTCCTCCACTGCGGAGTCCAGACGTGCTCGAAGTAGGCGACAGCGCTCCAGTTATGCGTGAGATAGACCGGGGTGTTGGTGTTGAAGATGCCATCGACCAGATAGCTCATCCCCATATTGTTGCCAGAACCGTAGATTGCGTAGGGGCCCCAATTGGTTGTGTTGTAGCCGATGGCGCCCACGCTGTAGACCCCCTGCGCGCCGATGCTGTCGCCCGCCAGGCCGAAGGGATTGACGACAGTGAACCCCACGGAGGAGGCCCACCCATAGACGTCGGCCGGATGACCGCTCAGCGAATTGGCGTTGGGTGACACCGGAGTGTTCGCCGGGAAGTAGGGGGGAGACGAATTCGGCGAACTGTTAGTCGACGCGCAAAGTGCTGTAGCTACTCCTCCTGCTGTTCCCTCGGCGCTCGGCGACTCGCAGTTGTAACCCGAGCCGTAATAGCCGCCGCTGGCGTTATGCACCGCGAAGGAGGCCCCGACAAACCCCCAGTTCTGATCAAGGCGGACGTTGAAGACGGGATCGAACATCTGCTGGCCCTTGTTGTCCGGCCATACAGTGTCGAGGCCGAACGCCGTGGTCACGTCGCTATTACCGATCGGCGTGCTTCCGCCGGCGAGGTTGACGGTGGACCGTCCGCGGCCGCCGGTGCCAAAGCCACCATCCTCGAGCGAAACGCTCGCTGAAAAGCCGCCGCCGAATTGCCACGTATAGGCAATGCCGGTGATGCCGACGGCGCCCGTGTCGCCGCTAAAGCGCTGGGTGGCGATCGAATAAGCGCCGGGGTTGACCATGTCGAAGAACGACCGGATGCGGCCCGCCGTGAAGCCCGCGAACTGCAGGAAGGCGCGGTCCATGTACACGGTGGTCTGGCCATAGCTCTGGGTCGGGCCAAGAGGTGCGGTGGTGGCGCCGCCGCCGTTGCCGCCCGCCTGGGTCTGAACGCTCGCACCGACGTCGATGTAGGAGCGCAGCGTGCCGTACTCCGTCTGCTGGCGCATATCGAAGCTGACTGCGCCACGCGTCTGGAAGTTGAACATGTTGGTGGTGCGATCGAGCGCGCCGCCGAAGTCGCCTGTGCCCGGTTGGGCGGCGCTGCCGCCAACAAATCCGCCGCCGCCGCCAGCGCCATAGGCCATCTGCAGTCTGGCGAAGGCGCCGATCTTGATGCAGGTGTCGGTTCCGGGGACGTACCAGAACCCAGCCCCGTAGAGGCTGCACGCTTTCACATATTCGACTGGCTGTGCCTTCGTCGGCAGATCAGCCGCCTGCGCGCCGGCCACCGTAAAGATACCCGCCGCCGACCCCAATAGAACGCGGTTCACTCGACCCATAGCACCCTCCCTCTCACTGTTCCCCGTGGAACAGACATCCATATAAACAAACGAATTATTTTATCTGAAAACGTAGTTATACATATATAGATAACGCAGTTATAAGAAGTTAATACATGCAGCAGCCCTGAGCAACAGCTCGTTGCCAGGAGCATTTTTTTTCTTTGCCCGTGTTGTAGGAAAATCACATTCTTGAGGAGATTAGGATCAGCCGAAACACGTTCGGTTACACGTTAAATCTCTTATAATCTTCGCAACCTCAGCTTGCTGGATAAAACTCAGTCACTCCGCTGATAATTTATTCATACCTTAATATTTAAGGCTCAATAGACATGTGTTAATCTAGTTATATCGCATCCGGTCGGCACCGTGCGCGGAAGCCGCAAGCGGGAACGTCAAAGCGCTGCTCTACTGGGGGTGACGGAAATACGATGGGACGTGGAATGCTTTCAAAAATCGAATGTCCAAGGTGCGGCGGAGATAGTGCCAATTTCGTTCATGGTGTGTGTCGGGCTTGCTATATGCGCGACTACCATCAAAGACGTTCCGCTGCGGCCGTCACACAATGTCCAAGGTGCGGTGTAGCCAGCGCCAATTTCGTTCAAGGTGTGTGTCGGGTTTGCTATATGCGCGACTACCATCAAAGACGTTCCGCTGCGCCTGCCATGGATAAGCAACGGGTGTTCGAAACCCCCGCGTTTATCGACGACAGCGACGACATGCGCGACGGTGAGCGCCAACGCCAGCTTTGCCGCCAATGCGGAGAGTCGGCCGTATATGCTCGCGGCCGTTGCCAAAATTGCTACAAACGGGACCGTCAGTGTCGTCTACGCCAGCGCCGTTGCGTCGAATGCGGAGAGCTGGGCATATACGCGCGCAGCCTTTGCCAAAATTGCTACATGCGGGACCGTCGGCGCCAGCAGCGGATGAAGCTTCACACCTGTATGGTTTGCGCCGTCTCGTTTCAGTCTGCCAGACGCGATGCGCTCTATTGCTCTGCCGGTTGTCGCCAGAAGGCGCATCGGGTCGGCAAGGCGCGGCTTTTTCGCAAGACCGCCCATGCAGGCGCGCGGGGTGCGGCCACCGAAACGCACGCAACCCTTGCGGCTCGTATCGGAGTCCAAGCTCACGCCGTCGCCGATTTCGACCGCAGGCTGGGCCAAATCAATTCTACCATCGAGGAAGCGGCCAAGCGCGGTCGCATCAAGGCGGTATTCTCGGCGATTGATGGCCAGCGCGAGGCCCGCCAAGCGCTCGCTGGCGGGCATCGGAAGGCCTCAACCTTGGCCGATCTCAAACCCAAGCGCGCCACTTTGGGCGCCAAGGGACGGCAAATCGAGGCCGAGGCGGCTCCTATCCGCGATGTCGCCGAGCCGATCGGCGCCGAGACACACAGCGAGTTGGCACTTCGATGGCTTCTCGCGCTCATCATGTTGTGGTGTGATCCGCCTGCCAGAGCCCACACGGCAGCGGCGTCGGCACGAAATCGACCGCAGAACGACGTCCCGCTACCCAACATCATCGCCGATGTCCTGCGGGTCGCGGACTGACCGCGAGTCTCTGAATTTCAGAAGTAAAGCGCTCGGCCTCGGAGAGCTTGCCGATGAGCAAACTGCATCCAAGCACGAAGGTGTTCGGCGTCATGGATCGTTATCGCGACGTGGCTTGGCTGTCTCGCGGCATGGACAACAGCGAGGAGCCGAGCAGGACACGAAAGGCCGAGGAAATGAAAAGGGCCTTGGCCGGGTTCCGCGACTATCTCGCGAGGCATCTGACCGAGCCCGAGTACGTCGCGATCCCTGAAGTAGTAGGCCTGCCCCAACGTGGCCGACGGGTTCAGTGGGCGGAATTGCGGCTGATGGCGGACAACTTCGAGGAGTGGCTGCGCCAGCGCAGGCTGAATGACTGCGCATTCCGCTGATGGCGCCCGATCGTTCCAGCGTGTGGTCGTGCTCAGCGCCATTCATGTGCGAGGTGACGATTTCGGCCGGCGGGTCTGTCGTCGGTAGTTTGATGATTTCAGCCTTGTATTGCTTGAACGCCTAAATAATTGCCGCCGGCGGTGCCGTGGGAGCGTCAAGCACCAGGTCGCGGTGATCTACGGCGACATGCACGCTGCCGCGCGGCAGGACGCAAAGCCTCAGCCGCCGTCATATGGTTAGCCTCCAGCCGGGCTTTGCCTTCGGTTGAGGAGAGGCTACGGGCGGCGAGTCGGGAGCATGCTTCGGCTGCGCGGCATTGACTGAAATTGGGCTCGCGCGGCTTGGAAGATGGAGGCTTCGGTAGGTTGCGAGGTAGATTCTCGCGCCAACGTAATCTGTATGATTGGCTTGTTGTTCCTCCATTCGCCCCATAGGCTCCCCTCGATCTCAGCCAGCTGCTTAGCCAGCTCGGCGGATTGCATTTCCGCCACCTCCCGTGAAGCAAAGATCTGACGGATATCAGACGGCAGCTAATTGCCGATCGAGGCCTCGTTCGCATCCTTGACGTTTTCGGCGGCTAGGGCTGCCTTGTGCGCATCTTTGTGTCACGCCGATTCGCTTTGCGATCGAAAAATAGCAGCTTCCGGTTGGCTGCCCTTCGATTGTGGAACCTCAGGGTCATTTTCGGGATTCGCTTTGGTCAGCTCGTCGGCATTGTCATCTGCCCAAATCCTGTGCCGTTTCATTCGGGAGTTTTCGCTTTAGTTCGATATCATTGAGCGGCTTAGCGTCGTACCGGGTATTCTGCGGCCTTTCGTCCCAACGGCTTTGGGGGCGAAGGTCGAATACACGCCCACCTCATAGGTTACCGGGGTCGCAGCGGGCAACGCCCTGACCACGCGTCCAGCCGGAATCAATCACCTCCCTGAGATCATCATTGTTGACAAATGTCTTGTCAGCCTCAACCACCGACGTTGGACACCACTTCTCGATCGAACGGAATAGCGCGGGACCGGAAATTGAAACGCTCAAGAATTGGTATCTACAGCATGTCCCTGCCGGAGTGAATCGGAATTCCCAAGACGCAGAAGTTAGGGGAGTCTAACGCATTGATTCGCAGGGAAATTAGCCAATGCGTGGACCGTATCCTGGTGAATTGAGAAGGCGGGTCATCGGCTTTGTTGAAGCAGGAGGTTCGCGCCGTGAAGCGGCTGAACAGTTCGACATCGGTGTCAGTTCCGCCATCAGGTGGATGCAACGCTTTCGCGAGGACGGGACTTGCGAACCGATGCCACGCGGCGGAAGCACTTCGCCATTGGA
>JASHRR010000907.1 GCA_030037185.1 Xanthobacteraceae bacterium
GAGCAATGGCAGACATTGACGCTTGAAAACCACGGTGTCTCACACCCTTGCAGGTCGGGGGCGTTCGTCCTGGGTTCATCGGCGGCCGCTGGGCGCAACTATGCCGCACCGCTCCAATGGAAACTGCCGAGTTTGACTAGCAAGCGGCTGCGGCGCTCGGAAGTCAGAGTGAGTAAGGTATCGGCATCATGATGCGAGACATAGCGATTGGTTTGGCAGCAGCAACCATAGCCCTAGGCGGCTCGACGCTGAGTGCCTCGGCTCTTTATGGCCAGGAGAACAGTATGAGCGGGTCTGTTAAGGGCCACCGCTTCACCGAGCTCACCCCGACGCAACGCAAGCATCTGAGGGGGATCGTGCGCCAACACTTCGCCCACCTCACCCCGATGCAACGCGAGCGTATCGGGGAGTTCGTGCGCCAACGGTTCGCCGAACTCACCCCGCGGTCGATGCAGCGCGAGCGTTTGAGGGCAATTGTGCGCGAACGCTTCACCGACCTCAGTCCGATGCAACACGAGCGTATCAGCAGGTTCGTTCGCGCCCGCTACGAGCAGCTCACTCCGCTCGAACGCGAGCATCTCTATCGTCACGGCCCCTATGGCCGTCGCTGAACGAGAGACCGCTACGGGTGGCTCGACGTTGGCCGTCAACTGGCTCTCCGGCCACGACAGCTTATTCGAATCTTGCCGCCAATCGGTCATCTTCGGTAGTGACGACGCCCACGCCCGCCGAGTGTGGGTTGCCTTCGAAAGCGGAAGGACCAGCGAGTGAAGTCTACCGCATAGCCATGTAGCGCGGACGTCGGACCCTGTACCCTACGAGACCAACACGCCCTTCGGGTCCGAAAGGCCCCGGCCAAAGCAAGCCCGGTGCCGCTGACAGCAAGGGGAGCATTTGAGCAAAGAGGTCCGCTCTATGGGGGCCACGGCCTCGAGGAGATCGACCCCCGGATCTGTTAGAGGCAAGCGACAAATTCCCACTGCGCATAGATCCCGGCATTCATGCCAGGGGTAGGACCTCGTGGGACTCGCAGGAAGCTCGTGGATTGGACCCAACGGATCGGGCTGCTGCTGTCCGTCGGCTGTCTTTCGATTATGCTTTACTCACCCTTGCACAACTTCATACGCCCGGCAGGATCGGTGCTTCTTCAGAAAGCGCACCCGAAAGCAAAAGTGCAGCTCAGTCAGAGTCGGTCTTAAGCGTCATCGTGAGGCGCCTGCTTTTCCGTTAATTCCGCGATGAGAATCCATGGAATAGGTTCTGATGAAGTTTCAGCATGTATCCCCTGCTGGGGAACCCTTCTGTTAGTGGGCCCGATCATTGCTTTGCTTGCGCCCCGGCGTCGTTGTGTTCTGCTGGTTTGCCGTCCAGCCAGGTCACGGCGCGATACGCGTTCACCAAACCTGCGCCAAAATCCGAATCGGCCCGCGGGGGCCCAAGCAGCTTGGCCGTGTTGATCAGAACCGACCGGATATCGCTCGGCTTGAGCGACGGCTTGCGCTCGAGCAGGAGGGCCGCAATGGCGCTAACATGCGCCGCGGCGATCGATGTTCCGGTAGCGAGCTGATACGCATCATCCGGCGCCAGCGCGAGGATATCGACACCCGGGGCGGCGACCGCGATGTGGCGGCCGCGGTTGGCCATCTTGAACAATTGGTTCTTGCTGTCGATTGCCGTTACCGCGATGACATCAGGATAAGCTGCCGGATATAGCGGCTCGGCCTGCGGTCCCGCATTACCGGCGGCCGCTATCAACACAATGCCCTTGTCGTAGGCGGCCGCTAGTAATCGCTGCAGCATCGGATGTGGCGGTCCGGAAAAGCTCATGTTGATGACGCGCGCGCCATTATCGGCCGCCCATTGCAAGCCCTCGTAGACGGCCATTGAGGTGCCCTTCGCTATGCCGGCTGCGTCGTCGAAGGCGCGTACGGCCAGTAATTCTGCTCCGGGCGCGATGCCCAACAGCTTGCCGCGTGCGGCAATGGCGCCGGCAATCGACGTTCCGTGAGGATTCGGTTTTTTCTTTTCGCCGCCAAGCGTGTCGAAGCTCTTTACGGCGATACCACCGAGATCCGGGTGTTTCAGGTCGACGGCCGAATCGATCACCGCGACCGGCACTTCCTTTCCGGTTGCAATCTGCTGCGCCTGTTCGATTTGCAGCATCGCCAGCACGTATTGCGCCGCATCGCCATGGGTGCCGCCGGCAATTGTCTGTTCCTCCAGCCTGTATAGAAAGTTCGGCTGAACACTGGCGACGATCCGATCACCAGCGAGCGCGCGCACGACCTTCACCACCGAACGGCGGCCGTCGAACCGCCAGCGATAGAGTCTTTGGCCAATGAGAGCAAAACTCTGCGATTCGACTAGCGTCAGATCATAGCGCCGGGCGATCCGGTCGATCGCCTGCGGCGTTGCGCCGGGTGCAAAGGCGGTAATGACCTCGCCGAGAACAAAGCGCTGGTCGCCGCGCCCCGGCATGCCGCCGCTGCCAGCGTTGCGGTTGACCCCGCCGCCGCCACCGATGACGCCGCCGCCACCCGCGCCGATCACCGCGATGGGCCCGCGGTAGCCCGGCGGCCGTCCAGGCTCCGGAACTCCTCCGCGTCCGCCGGGAACGCTGATACCGCCGCCGCGCGGCGGTATCGGTGGCGGTGGTCGCCGCCCTGGCCCGATACCAAAGCCCGGCCTCATGACGCCGCCGGTCGGGCGAAAGCCGTGAAGGCTAAACGCCGCGGCCGGACGCGATCCGCCGGTCCAGCATGCGGCACCGAGCAAGCTCAGCAAGAGCAGGAGACTTGGCCACACCCTCATGGCGCGCTTCGTCATGGCAAACTCCCGATACGGCGACCGCGCGAATGAGAGCGGTCCAGAGCGGACAAGATCCAGAATGGATGGCGGCGTTCCTCACCGGACCATGATTGACGATTAGCCTTTCATTCAGTCGCGGCGATGAAGGCCACGATCTCGCTGTCCTGCAGCGTCTTCACAATGCGCATCAACTCCGGCTTCGCAAGTTTCATTGCCGAAACATGCGCCCTGTAAAGTCCGCCCGCGGAAGGCCCACCAACAATGCCGAGCTTGTTGGTTTCCAAGAACTCGGCAATCTCGGCGGCACTGGCCTGCGGCTTGAAGTGAAGCAGGACATCGCTGCCTTGGCGGGCAATGCTTGGCGGCGTCGAAGCCGTCTGATAGCCCTCCGAGCTTTTTTCGTTGAGCACGATACCGGCGATTACGGCGGCCTGCAGCAGGATGGCAAGAGCCGTCGCCGACCATGCCAGCGTGCGCGGCGAAAGGCGCGCGAAAAACTCGACAATGCGAGAGCCGAGATCGAGCGAGGCCGCGCGGCGCGCTGGCAAGGCGTCAATCTTGGCGAACAGCGCCGCCACATCGCGCGGCGATGGCTCGCCGAACGCCTCGCTGATCGAGGTCTCCTGCGCCAACTCCTCGCGCACCCATTCATAGTGGCGGGCAAGCTCGGGCTCATTTGAGAGCGCGGCTTCCACCTCTTGCGCCTCGCGCTCGTTCAGCACGCCCGCGGCATGCCAAGAAAGCAGCAGTTCAATCTCGGTTGGCTCGCGGTTATTCCCCATGTTCTTTTCCGCATTCATGGCCAGCCTCGATCGATGCCTGCTGTCTGAGGAGATCGGATAGTTTTTTGCGGGCCTAAAACATTCGCGTCTTCGCGGTCGCCTCCGGCATGCCGAGGATTCCGGCAAATTCCTGAATCGACTTGTGCTGATCGTAGATGAGGTTGACGATCTCGCGGTGCTCGGCCGAAAGCTTTTGCAGGCAATGCCGCAGCGCCGTGGTCTTGTCTTTCCTGGTCAGCGCGACTTTGCGGATCGTCGGCCTCATCAGCAAACGCTGGCTTCCTCCTCGTCCGGTTCCTCGTCGCGCCGGCGTTGCAGCGCCGTGAGCGCCTTGCAACGGGCGATGCTGAAAATCCATGTCGAGACCGTCGAACGACCCTCGAAGGTTGCTGCCTGCCGCCATACATCGAGAAAAACATCGCCGTTCAACTTCCTCTGCCGTGGCTTCGTTGCGCGCCATGCGCAACACGAAGCGATAGACCGCAACGCGATGGCGCGCGAATAACGCCGCCATGGCGCGCTGATCGCTTTGGGCGATGTTTGCGATGAGAACTTCGTCCGCAACTGTTTGCATCGGCAGCCTATCGCCTCGTGCATAAGACAGCCGGCCGACGCACAGGTTCAAAGCAAAATAAAAAAAAGTGGCGCGGGCTATCGAGGCATTGGAGGCTCGCGCGCGGATTGGATGTTGACCCATCGTTGGGCAACCCATTGCCGGCGATTCACACCATTTTGCCGTTCTCGCGGTTTCGGCTTCGGGCGTCGAAAAAATCGTTTGAACCTTTCCCCGACAGGGCCGTCCCACTGGCACTGCAATTCCCGGCTACGGAGAACGACCATGTCACGGAAGATGACGCTCAGCCTTGTCGCCACAGCAACGCTCGCCATGGCGACGCTTATCTCTCAGTCCGCCGATGCCGGCTTCCG
This sequence comes from Xanthobacteraceae bacterium, assembly GCA_030037185.1. Next base: position 4,518 of record JASHRR010000907.1, read on the forward strand.
CGGGATCGCGGGCCGTTCGCCGATCGGCGGCTCCGCTCATACCCCCCCGCGGGTCACCCCC
>JASHRR010000908.1 GCA_030037185.1 Xanthobacteraceae bacterium
GTGGGTCGAGCCGGCGAATACGATGATGACATCGACTTCGCCGGGGTCGTGTGCTCGCCCGTCATCATGCACGACGTCAACCTGACGCCATGGATCGAGATTGACGCACGCTCTCTCGGCCAATTCGCCATGACACTCGACCGCGATCACGTGTCCATTTGGCCCGACGATCTCGGCAAGCACGGCCGTGTAATAACCCGTGCCCGCGCCGACCTGCATCACACGCTGATCGCGCTTCAAGTCGAGGTGATCGAAATTGTGCGCCCAAAAGCTTGGCAGACCATTGTTGAGCCCCCGCGTGTGATCGATCGCTACCGGAACGTCGTGGTAGATCCAGCGAGGATCATCATCGGGCGTCTGGAGGTAGTCGTCGCGTCGGTCTGGCAGAACGCGCCAAGGGCCAGGTCCGAGAAAGCGCTCTCGGGCAACTGTAGCGAATGCTTCGACGATGGCCATGTTTCTCCGCACCGGAGCCCTCAGTTTCAGATCCTCTGCATACCAGTAGTGCTGCGCCATTCCCTTGTGCCGCATCAATCGTCCTCCGCCGTAATCTCAGTGCATGAAATGCGCTTGCTAGAGGCAGATGCGGACACCGAAAAAAATTGTTCTACCCTGTCCGCGACGGGCGAGATCAGGCGCATAATCATTAGAATGGAACATTTCGCGGAGAGGAGCGCCAGACGCATCGTCACGGTCGACAACACGACCGTCGATATCGCGCGCGCCATCCGACGGCTGTCGGATGCCGATTTGGTGCGCCTCAAAGCTTTGGCACGGCTGTGGACGCGAGGACTCCCACCGTGCGTCGGCTGGGCCGACGTTGTGCAGGAGGCGATCACGCGTGCCCTCGACGGCTCTCGGAAATGGCCACCTGATGTGCCGATTCTGGCTTTCCTTTCGGGCATCATGCGCAGTATCTGCGACGACCAATGGCGCCGCGCGCGGCGTGAAACAGAGGTGCTTGTCCGCGCCGAGGATTTGGTCGATGTTGGCGGCTCGGTGATATCGCCCAGTCCCGACCGCGTCGTCAACGCCGCTCAAAGCTTGGCGGCTGTTGACCGGCTGTTCGCCTCCGACCCGCTCGCGCTCAAGATCATCGCTGGCTTGGCGGAAGGGCTCACACCCGCGGAAATCTGCAAGCTCCATGGGATGTCGGAACGCCAATACGATACCACCCGCAAAAGAATGCGCCGCGCCTTGCTCCGGTGCGGGCTTGAGTGGAGCGCGTCATGACCTGTTGGAAGCCTCACATCGATCTCATGCGGCTGCTTGAGGCGCTCGGAAGAGAGATCATCGCAGCGACTGAGCTGGAGGTTCGTCAGGCGTGCAGCAAAGAAAAGGGACGGTTGATCGTTGCTTGTCGCAGCGCGGGGCCTGAGTTGCAGGTCCAAGGCGGATCGTCGGCAGTGAGGACCGCAAACGAAGTCAGGGAGCTGATCGAGGCGGTGAGTGGCGATCCAAGTGATCCATTTGATGTCGAGAAGGCGTACATCGAACTCAGAGGTTCGCGCCTTAGCCAAGGCGCGGTCGAGCCTGGCAGTCTTACTTGCTACAAGCAGCACTGAGTGCTCAGGAACCGCTAGAGCCGATGTGAACGGAGTGGACGCAGGCGAGGAGCGAGCCAATGCCCGCTGTGATCTCCATGGCCGCGCTCTCTGCCTGTATTAAAAACGGCCGGATCGACAGCGCGATCGCGATGCTCGGCCGGAATAACGAACGCTTTCAAAGGAAACCGGTCATGCCTGCTCCCGATCCGCGGCCCACCCTCGAAGCCCCTGATGACGACCCCTATCTCTGGCTGGAGGAGATTGAGAGCGCTCCTGTGCTCAACTGGGTCGAAGCGCAGAATGCGAAGACGTTGGAATGTTTCCGCGACGAAGGCGCGGTGGCCGATCACAAGATCCTCAAGGCGATTTATGATCGCTCGGACAATATTCCAGTTCCCAACCGCCGTGGTGGAAAGCTGTTCAATCCCTGGAAAGATGCTGCTAATCCGCGAGGCGTTTGGCGCGCGACGACGCTTGAGAGCTTTCGCAGCGATGCACCGGAATGGGACGTGCTGATCGACGTCGATGCGCTCGCCGCAAAGGATGGCGAGGATTGGGTGTGGCGGGGTGGCGACACGCTGCCGCCGGCCCATGACCGCGCCATCGTGCATCTGTCGCGAGGTGGCGCAGATGCGGTCGTGCTTCGCGAATTCGATCTGCCATCACGGGAATTCGTGCCGGACGGGTTCAACCTGCCCGAGTCCAAGAGCAGCAGCGTTTGGCTCGACCGCGACACTCTGCTTCTATCGTCCCCGCTTGGCTCCGGCATGGCAACCCGAAGCGGCTACGCGCGCACAATACGGCTCTGGCGACGCCGAGGCGATCCGCTCTCGGCCCCAGTCGTGTTCGAAACGAGAGAAGAATCCATGGGGGTGTGGGCGTTCGTCGACCGGGAGGTCCCACAGGAGCGCGTCTGGTTTGTCGAAAGACTTGGCCTGATCGATGCGAAAGTCTGGATCGGTGACCGTAATGGGCCCAAGGCAAAGATTGATATTCCATCCGATTGTTGGGCACAGAGCGGTCGCGGCTGGCTCGCGATTAAGCCCCGGACGCCCTGGAACGTCGCCGGCGAGACCTACAAAGCCGATACTGTTATCGGTATATCCCTTTCGGCTTTCCTGGCTGGCGAGCGCCGCTTCAGGCAGCTATTCGAGCCAGGTGATCGGCGCGCTCTCCAAGGAATCTTTTGGTGCGGCGGCCGGCTCGTGCTGTCGATCCTCGATGATCTCAGACCCGTATTCGAGGTGTTCACGCCATCCGACGCCGATTGGGCGCGGGACGTAATCACTGGCCTACCTGATCTTGGCACCGCACAGGTCTGGCCGCTTGATATCTATCCCGAGGAATCGAATGGTGATCTTCTTGCGGCCGCCCAGGATCCGCTCAACGCACCGTCGTTGCATCTCGTCCAGCCACGCGCCGCGCCACGGTTACTGAAGCGTGCACCCGATGCCTTCAATACAACCGGGCTTGTCGTTACCCGACATGAAGCCGTGTCATCAGATGGAACGCGCATTCCCTATGTCCAAGCAGGACCCGCCATCGAGACCGGCGACGCGCCGGTCCATCTCTATGGGTATGGCGGCTTCGGAATCTCCCTGTTGCCCTTCTACAATCGGGCCGTTGGCAAGCTGTGGCTCGACCGCGGCGGCACCAATGTTATAGCTCACATACGCGGCGGTCGTGAATTCGGCACGACTTGGCATGAAGCGGCGCGGCGCGAGGGGAGACGGCTAGCCCATGACGATTTCGCCGCCGTCGCTGCCGATCTCGTCAGGCGAGGGGTGACCCGACCCAGGCGTATCGCTGCGGAAGGCGGGTCGAACGGCGGCCTTCTCATCGCAAACATGTTGACGCGCTATCCGGAGCGGTTCGGCGCGCTGTTCTGCACAATGCCCGTCATCGATATGCGACGCTACCACAGGCTCCTCATCGGACCTGCGATCACTGACGAATATGGCGACCCCGCCAACCCGGAAGATTGGAAATTCTTGGCAGAGATTTCCGCCTATCACGTGGCAGCGCCCGGACGGACCTATCCGCCGATCCTGATCGCCACGAGCCGGCGGGACGACCGGGCACATCCCGGTCATGCCCGCAAGATGGCCGCAAAGCTGCAGGCGATGGGCTACGAAGCATATTTCTACGAACTTGCGACCGGCGGACATAGTTATGGTAGGGACCACGACGACATGGCAGCGTTCATATCGCTTGGCTATGCCTTCCTGCGTCGTGCGATCGGTTGGAAGCAGGATTGAAGACGCCGAAACGCCTGTGCGAGTAGCATTCTCGATCGTGGCGCCGCAGGCGTGCACGCGCTGCAATTTGCGCGACAGCACGCGCGGCCCGCTGCGGGTGGGACGGCGTGGGAGGCGCTGTCACGCTGCTGCTCGATGGCGAGCGCCTGCCAGCGAAACCGTTGCACCCTATGGGTCGCCGCTTGACAATCGCCCGGATTTGTTCTTCTTATGTTCTGGAGCGAAAGCCTTCTCAAGGTTAACGGCGGTTGACCATTTTTCGAGATTCACCGGGAAATGTCGGGATGGAGACCGCAGCCACCATCCTCCACGCGGACCTGGACGCTTTCTATGCCTCGGTCGAGCAACTGCTCGACCCTTCCTTGCGCGGCGAGCCCGTCGCGGTTGGCAGCGGGGTCGTGCTTGCCGCTTCTTACGAGGCCAAGGCCTTCGGAGTCCGCAGCGGCATGGCGGGATGGCGGGCCCGCGAGCTGTGTCCGCGACTGATCGTTGTAGGTGGCCATTTCAAGGAGTACCGGCGGCTGGGCGATGCCGCCATCAAGGTGCTGAATGATTTCACGCCGCTCGTCGAGCGAATTTCCATCGACGAGGCCTTTGCCGACGTCGCAGGCTGCACCCATCTGTTTGGGCCGCCGCCGGAAATTGCGAGCACGATCCGGCGCCGTGTGC
>JASHRR010000909.1 GCA_030037185.1 Xanthobacteraceae bacterium
GGCCGAGAACCCGTTGATGGTGTGGATGCTGGCTCTTACCGGGATATCGTCGCCAAGAATGTGCACTGGATTTTGACCGTCGATGATCTGCCGCGCCAACGTTCCCTTGGCGGCAAAGCCGACGAAGATCACGCAGCATTCCTCGCGCGAAATATTGTGTCTGAGGTGGTGGCGCACGCGCCCTCCGGTCGCCATGCCGGCCCCAGCCATGATGATCGCGCCGCCGCGGATGTGATTGAGCGCGACCGATTCTGCCCTTTCTCGGGTGAAATGCAGGCCAGGCAGGGTGAGCGGGTCGCGGCGCTCGCGGAACAGCCGGGCGGCGTCAGCCTGCAAGCCTTCGGAATGACGCGCAAAGATCTCGGTCGCCGAAATCGCCATGGGCGAGTCGAGAAAGACCTGCATTGACGGCAGCAAACGGCTTTTTGCTATCCCCTGGTTGAGCATCCAAAGGAGCTCCTGTGCCCGCTCCAGCGCGAAGGTCGGGATGATGACGTTGCCGCCGCGCCCGAACGCGTCGGAAATGGCGCCGTAAAGTTCCTCGACCGACGCAGCCATCGGCTTGTGGAGCCGATCGCCGTATGTGGTCTCGATCACCACCACATCCGCACGCGGCGGCGGTGCCGGCGTCAGAAGCAAGGGGTGTGCGGCGTTGCCGAGGTCACCGGAAAACAGCAGCCGCAGGCTGCGGCCTGCTTCCGTCAGGTCGAGAACAATGCTGGCCGAGCCAAGAATGTGTCCGGCGTCCACAAAAGTCGCGCGGATGCCTTGAGCGAGATCAATCGGTTTGCCATACACGGTCGTGCGGTTGAAAGCCTCGAGGCTCTTGAAGGTATCGTCCACTGTAAACAAAGGTTCAGCCGGCTTGCCGTCCGAGCCATGCCGCGTTGGCCGGTGCGGCTTTGAGCGCGACTCCTCCTCCTGGAGGTGAGCGGCATCGAGCATGACGAGCCGCGCCAGTTCGCGGGTGGCGGTGGTCGCGATGATTTCACCGCGAAACCCGCGCTTGGTCAGCAGCGGTAGCCGCCCGCAATGATCGAGGTGGGCATGCGTCAGCAGCACGAAATCGATGCTGGCCGGATCGAAGCCAAAGTCGCCGGCATTTTCCTCGGCGATCTCGCGGCTACCCTGATAGAGCCCACAATCAATCAGCACACGTTGGCCGGCGCATTGGACGAGGTGGCACGACCCCGTCACGTCGCGATCAGCCCCATGAAACGACAATCTCAAGACATCTCTCCCGAAGTCGGTCCCGCCCGGCGATTGCAGCGATCAAGCCTTCAGGCCCAGCGGCGCACCGCAAGCGTCGTACCAATGCAAGATGCCGTCCCAAATCTCCTGAGCGGTTTCGGCGAACCAGAACAGCTCCCGATCCTCCGCATCAATCACACCTTCGTCGGCCAGGAACCCGACGTCGAAGGCGCGCCGCCAATACTCTTGGCCAACCAGCACGATCGGTACCGGCTTGATTTTGCGGGTCTGCACCAGGGTCAATACTTCGAACAGCTCGTCCATTGTCCCAAAGCCGCCCGGGAAAGCGACCAGCGCCTTCGCCCGCAGCAGCAGATGCATCTTGCGCAACGCAAAATAGTGAAATCGCAAACACAGGTCCGGCGTGATGTAGGGATTGGGATATTGCTCGTGTGGCAGATTGATATTCAGACCGACGGATTTTGCGCCCACATCAAAAGCTCCGCGGTTGGCGGCTTCCATGACTCCCGGGCCGCCGCCGGTCATGATCACCAGTTCGGATGGAGACCCGTCGTCAGTGCGGCTGCCGCCCACCAATCGTCCGAACTCGCGCGCGATCTCATAGTATCGGCTCTTTGCTAAAAGCCGCTCGGCCACCGCGAGCCTGCGGATCAGGACGTTATTGCGGGGATCGGTTTCGAGCGCCTGGCGCAGCGCCTCGGCGCCTCGCCGCGCCGCCGCGGGCTCCGGAATTCGCGTGCTGCCATACACCACGATGGTATGGCGAACGGCATGCTCCTGAAGAAGGATCTCCGGTTTGAGGTACTCGATCTGGAGGCGCACACCTCGCGTGTCGTCGCATGCTAAGAAAGCCAGGTCCTGCTCCGCCAGGCGGTAGCTCGGGCTCGCCAGAATTGCGCTTACTCTCGCAGGCGCATCGGGATCCTCGTCAGCGGATTTCGGTCGGTGCCAGGGCAGGGGCTGTTGCCGTTGGTCCGCGCGAGCGGGCTGCGGAATCCGCATCCGCTCGCGTGAAGCCGTTGAATCGTGTGCCATCTTGGTTGAATCTCGTCCGATATCAGGCCGTACTGATTAGCGAGCAAGTTGACCACAATCAATGCGGCCCAGCAGGAGAATGCATCAAGAACGCGCCCGTTGAGCGGCTGGTCGCGCTACCGCTTGGTCGCAGAACGTCACCGCACGCCATTGGTTGAGTTGATCGGGACCTTCGGCCGCAACTGATTGCACCATCCATATTCTTGGATTTAGTTTTGCGATCGGCACCGGTCTTGGCCGCGGCCGCAGGTGCAGCTTTTCGGATAGGCGATGGACTGATGGCAGATGAACGTCGCTCTGCAGATTTTGCAGGCCCAATGAATCGCTGGCCGATCTTGCCCTCTCTGGCTTCGTACCGCGCTGCTTTCCTGACGCGCGATCTTGTCGCGGGACTCACGCTCGTCGCGGTAGCGATTCCAGAGCAGATGGCGACAGCGCGACTGGGTGGGTTCTCTCCGGAGACCGGTTTTTTTGCCTTTGTGGCAGGGTCGCTGGCATTCGCTCTATTCGGAGATAATCGCGTCCTGTCCTGCGGGGCAGACTCGACCATAACGCCGATCTTTGCCGGCAGTCTCGCGCTTGTCGCGGCGGCCGGCTCAGCCGATTACACGGCGCTCGGCGCAGCGCTGGCGCTCATGGTTGGTCTCGTGCTCGTTGCCGGCGGAATTTTTCGCCTCGGATGGATCGCCGATCTCCTCTCGATACCGGTGACCACCGGCTTTCTTATCGGCATCTCCGTGCACATCCTGTTCTCCCAATTACCGACCATCCTCGGATTGCCATCGCCCGGCGGCACGATGCTCGAGCGTATCGCGGCCCTCGCGGGCCATTTGAACGCAGCGAACCCTTTTTCCCTCCTCATTGCTTTCGGAGTTCTGGCTGTCATCGCCCTATCGGAGCGGATCGATCCACGCATTCCGGGTGCCTTGATGGGGCTCGGCATGGCGACCGCGGCCGTTGTGCTGATGGGACTTGAAAGCCGCGGTGTCACCGTCATTGGACACGTTGCGGGCGGGCTGCCGAGGCTGGCAATCCCCGGAATCTCGGCCGACCAACTCGCAGATCTCGTGCCACTGAGTCTCATCATCGCCACAGTCGTCATGGTACAGACGGCCGCCACGACACGGTCCTTTCCGTCCGATCCTGACGAGCCGCCGAAAGTCGATCGCGATTTTCTCGGGGTGGGAGCCGGGAGCATCATGTCGGGCGTCTTTGGCGCGTTCCCGGTCAATGCCAGCCCGCCGCGTACCGCCATTGTGTCCGAGACCGGCGGGCGATCGCAACTCGCCGGTCTTGTGGCGGCGGGCGTTGTTCTCGCATTAGTGGCGTTCGGCGCAAAGCTGCTGCAGCCCGTTCCGCAGGCCGCGCTCGCCGGTGTCCTGCTGTTCATTGCGCTGCGAATTATCCGCGTTCACCAAGTCGTCGCGATTTACCGGCAGTCGTTTGGTGAATTCCTGCTCATCGCCTCGACTGCCGCAGCCATCGTCATCCTCCCCATCGCACAGGGCGTGGCGATCGGCATCGTGCTCTCGCTTTTTCACGGCATTTGGAGCACGACGCGCGCCCGCATCATCGTCTTCGAGCGGGTACCAGGAACCTCGGTTTGGTGGCCGCCGACCCCACTCGTTCGCGGGGCGACAGAGCCCGACATCCTCGTCGCAGGATTTGCGGCGCCATTGTCCTTTCTCAACGCGTATCGTTTCCGCCAGGACGTGCTGAATGCCTTACGGTCCTCAACGCCGAGGCCGCGATTGATCGTGCTCGAGGCGACAGGCATTCTCGATATCGACTTCACGGCCGCCCAAATACTGGGCGACGTCATTCGAAGATGCCACGCGGATGGCATCACTTTCTCGATCGCACGCCTCGAATCCGTCCGCGCCCAAGACGCCGTGGCGCGGTTTGGAATTGAGGAGGTGCTGGGACCGGACCATGTCTTCCGCAGCGTCGAGGAGGCTATCGGGGCGTTTGGCGGGCCGACCCGCGCGAAGGATGCGAGGCCGAAATAGTCCGGCGCGGCAATATGCACGCGTTTTGTGCTTTGTGTCGGCACTTTCCGCCAGGCTCAGAGTGAACATCAACGAACATCGGATCGTGGGCGCGCGCCGGAATTGCTGCGGGTTAATGGCCGCGATGTTGGCTTGCGTCTACCGTGACCGTTGCAGCTTGTTGAGGGTGGGACCGGAAGCGGCGCCGATGTTGGAGCGGCTGGAGAAAGCGCGAGGCAGCACGGGCTGTGCGGATCTGCGATCTGAGGGCCGGCTCGAAAACGAGTCACGGTAAGGCGAACACAAAAATGGAATTGTGTCCGCGAACTGCCGGCGGCATGGAATTCTTGGTCAACCCGAGCGGACCCGCGGTGACCGACTGTCCTTCCCCGGTGAACACCATCACATATTGCTTTCCGTTCACCGCATAGCTGATCGTGCTATTCATGACCATGCCGGCAACGATGGCTTCCCACAGAACCTTGCCGTCTTCGGCATCGAACGCGCGGAATCTCCGGTTCTGGTCGCCCCAAAACACGAGGTCACCGGCGGTCACCAGCGCCGAGCCGCTGCTCGCTTGAGGTTGTGAGTAGATGACTCGCAGCTCACCGGTCGCGAGGTCGATCTTGCCCAGGTTCATGTATTTTTTGGGATCGGAGCCGGGGCGCATCACACCCGCCCGATGTCCCCAGCCGGTCGCCGTCTTGACGTTCGCGGTCATAGAGAGACATTGATCCTGGAAGGGCACATAGAGCGAATTTTTTCCCGGATGATAGGCAATCGCCCATAAACCCCGGGTATTGTGATAGCAGCCGAGGATGGTGTCGCCGTCCTTCTTGAAGACCTTAGCGTAGTTGATGCGCGTCTGGCCGGTTTTCAGATCGATGTCATTCATGTTGATGTTGGGATCGTCGTAAGGGAACGGCCTTGACCACAGGAACTCGCCCGTCGATTGCTCGAGAGCGAACATGCCGCCGCCCTCCGCAACTGTCACCACGATGTCATGCTCCTCGCCCGGCACCAGGGCGGAGCTTATCCATTTTACAAACTTGGGATCAGGGCTGACGCGCGTGTGCACGAGAATGCGCTCGTGGTTGTGATCCGCGTCCCAATCGTCGCCAGGGAGTTCCTGGTAGTACCAACGGAGCTTGCCGGTCTCAACGTCGAGCGCAACGGTGGAGTTGCTGTAAAGATCGGCGGGCGCGGTCAGCGAGATGGCGTCGGCACTGCCGTGGCGTGTCAGCCGCGTATAGGGGTTGGGGTTGGCCACTCCCCAGTACAGCACTTTGCGTTTTGGGTCGTACGAGCCCGGTAGGCCCCATGGTCCTGCGGCACGCTGCTCCACGGGCAGGTTGCCCCAGGTATCGCCGCCGGGCTCGCCCGGCGCGGCCGTTACATAGAACCTCCACACTTCTCGCCCGGTCCTGGCATCATGTGCGGCGATAAAGCAATTTTCCCGCTTGGCCTGCTGGCACGTGCGGTTCGAGATCACCTTGCCGTCGGCGACAATCACCCCGCCCGCGGTTTGCCCGCCATTATCGACCTTGGTTTCCCAGCGGACGGTCCCGTTCTGCGCATCGAGCGCGACCAGGAATCCGTCGGGCGCCGCAAAATAGATCATATCCTCGTAGATGGCGATGCTCTTGCTTCGCGCCGCAGTACCGGAGACGCCCGCGGGATAGCTGCGGCGATATTCCCAGATCAGGTCACCGTTGGTCGCGTCGACGGCCTGGATGCTGGCGCCGGGCGCGTACAAATACATCACACCGCGATATACGATCGGCGTCGACTCCTGCGTGCCGTTCGGCAGACCACGCGACCAGGCCATGCGGAGCTGAGCAACATTGCTCGTATTAATTTGATTGAGTGGGCTGAAACGCTGCTCGTCGAAGGTGCGGTTCATCATCAGCCAATCCGCTGGATCGGGACTAGCCAACGTCGCCTCCGTAACCGGGACGAATGTTTGCGCAAAGGCGCCCGCGACGGACAAACCCACGGACGTAGACGCAATCATCACCGCCATTGTGATGTAAGACGTGCGTTTCATGTTTCCCTCCCAGTGAACGACGCGGTCGCCAACGAGAGATTTCCCGCACAACGCGAGGCGGAGCGCCGGCGTGATATCGCACCGATGGTCGTCCGGGCTTTGACGCACTCCGGCGTGAAAGGTCCCGACGCAGCCCTGCGCCGGAAGCGGTCGAATACCGCGCCGACGATCGGCGTGGGATTTTGCGTGTTTCCCCAGTTGTCGGAAAAATATCAAATCGGCACTGAGTTGGAAAGCTGGCGCAGGAGTTGTTCCGGAGCGCGCCGATGCCGGATGCTCTGCACGATGCGAGCGTCCTGCAAGAATGCAACGAGCTATGCTCTCAAACCTA
>JASHRR010000910.1 GCA_030037185.1 Xanthobacteraceae bacterium
GATTCGGTTACCGTTGCGCCTGTCCTAAGAATGTCGCCTTGGGTCATAAGCGGGAGCGCCGACCAGTCGACGGCCTGTACCTGTTGACCCCACCATCAACGCTGGATTTGTCGGATGACTGCGCACGCGGCGACGTTGGTATCGCGACCGATCTACCCCGGAAGCTGACGACTTCCTGCAATGCCCAAGGTCGGCAGAGGCGGGCCATCTCGACATATTGCATTGCAGAAAAACAGAAAGCTTTTTGCCGATCACTGATGCGAGGATTGCACCATCGATCAACAAATGCCCTTGATGGGCGGACAAGACACTCCCGCCATCACTCAAGCGCAGAGCAGCTCATCCGTCGGCGGTCGCCCTGCCTGGAGACGCGGTATCCGGCGCCAGGACCAGTTCCGCGTCGTCGATGACGTAGCGGACATATTTGTAGTCGCGGATGAAGCTGATCCTGCCGTCCGTCCACTCCAGCCACATCAGATAGCTGGGCTTCACCGCCGCGGCATCCTCGTAAACAGCGAGCACCTCGCGGCCGTCGAGCCAGGCGGCGGCGAGTCGTACCGGGGCGCTGCGCGAATAGATGCCGAAGAACATACTGACGTCCGCGGCGCCGGCACGCAGCGGATATGTCGACTGAACCAGCCGCACGTCATCGGCCAGCATCGCGCGCAACGCCTCCCAATCGCGCTGGTTGAACAACGCGACATAGCGGGCCACGGCGGGCGACGGCGGACGCGGCGCCGGTTTCGCGGGCGCCTGGGCGTTGATGATTTCGAGCCGGGCCCGGCCCCGGGCGAGGTGAGCCTTCACCGCATTAACCGTGAGATCGAGCATGGCGGCGATTTCTTCCAGCGACTGGTCGAGCACGTCCTTGAGGATCACCACGCTGCGCTGCATGGTCGGAAGCTCTGCGAACCGAGACACCGCTGTTTCGATCGCCTCCCGCCGCATCATCACCTCCACAGGATCAGGAATTTCCGGATCGGCGACCTCCTGAGCCGCCTCGATCGGCTCGGCCGTGCGGATCGCACGGCTGCGCAAGAGATCGAGCGCACGGTTGTGCGCGATGCGAAACAGCCAGGCGCGCATTGGCGCGCTCTCCTGAAGCTCGTCGAGGGCGACGAGGGCGCGGGCGAAAGTGTCCTGCACCACATCTTCGCCATCGATCACCGAGCCCAGCAGCCGCGCGCAGTAGCGGTGAAGCTCTGGGCGCAGCTTTTCAATCAGCGCTAGGAACTGTGCCTGGCGCGGCGTTGGCGGTTCGTTGGGCGGCGCGGATGTGCTCAAGCTGGCGCTCCCTCGAGGACTGTGATCCCGGTATCGCCCTTGAGACCGAAGGCGACACCCTCGGCATATTTTGGGTCGTCGAGCAGCGAAACAACTTTCTCGCCGAACTCCCGCGGCGGCAGCGGCGCTCCGAAGCGAGCTAGGTATTGTTCAGGCTTCATGCCCATGGCGTGCGCGTAGGCGTCGGCGCCCGCGTCGCCGACCCCGGTTCCGCCAATGATCTGCAGCGGCACGATCGCCTGGAAGTGGATGCCAAGGCCCCTCTCCGCGGAAACGCCGTTGGCGTATTTGGCCATGATCCAGAGCATGCGCTTGGCACCCGCATAGCCGCCCGACATCGGCGATCCGTTCATGGCCGCGCCGCTCGACCCCACCAGGACGCGGCTTCCCGGCTTGAGCGGCAGGTTGAGTGCCGCCTGCAGCCAATAGAGCCCGGCCTTGACGTCGGTGTCCCAGGTCGCCGTGAAGTCCGCCCAGCTCACTTGATCCAACCGACCCATCCGCGGCTTGGCGCCAGCGTTGAGCACAAGAATGTCCGGGTGGACTCCGGCAACGATACGCTTGGCGGCGGTTTCGTCCGCAACGTCGGCGGCGATTGTGGCGACGCCGAGCCGGGCGCTGACGGAGCCGAGCGCGTCGGCGCCTCGTGCAATGACCGTCACTTTGGCGCCCCGGTTCACGAGGGCCTCGACCAGTCCTAGGCCAAGGCCTAGGCTTCCGCCGGTGACGACGACAGTCTTGTCTTTGAGGCTCATGTTCTGCTCCCGTATCTTGCTGTAGTTAGGACGATTGGGGGCCGGAAAAGGAGTCACATCGGTGACTTGAGCGTCGCGGCGCAAATGTTGAGTCACGGAAGAGTCGCCATGCCTCCGCGGGATCGCCTCAGGCCGCAGCCCGACCGAATGCCTCCGCATTCTTCTGCGCAAACTCTAGGAAGGTTGTAGGTTTGATATTAAATAGCTGGTGAGTCGAAAGGTCCACTTGCGACTCAATCCCGCCCTTCAGTCGCTCCTCAACCTGCTTGTCCAGGGCATCTGCAAACTCTGCGGGGATACCGTGAGCGATCAACGCCTGGCGGCGCGCGTCAGCAGATATGGGGACGTAGCGCACCGTCCTTCCCGTAGCGCGTGAGATGCGATCAGCCATTTCCGCCATGGTCAGCGCTTCAGGCCCGGTCACGGGTATCTGCTCGCCTTCGTGTCCACCGTCGCGGAGGAGCAAAAAGGCGACCTTGCCTACATCGACCAAGTCAACCGGGTTGAGCCTCACGTCGCCGAGCGCAAAGTAGAATGCACCGTCGTTGATGATGCTCGGCGCCTCGCGCAAGTATTCTTGCATGAATCCGGTCGGGCGCAGATGCGTCCACGCAAGGCCAGATTTTTCGAGATGTTCCTCAATGTCCTTATGCATCAGGCCAAATGGGAACGTGGTGTCTCGCCGAGCGTCCAAACCAGAGAATTTGATCAGGTGGCGAACGCCCGCCGCCTTGGCAGCATCGATAAACGTGTTTTGCGTTTCGACCATATCCATGAAGGGAGCTGAGATCATGAGGACTCGATCAACGCCGTCGAGGGCCGATCCTAAACTGCTCGGTCTCGACATGTCGCCCTCGGCGATCTCAACAGTCGGGACATTTTCGAGCCCCGCTGCCTTTGCTCTATGCCGCACCAAGATTCGGACAGGTACTCGCTCGCGCACGAATTCGTTGGCTATAAATGAACCGGCCGTACCGGTCGCTCCTGTGAGAAGAATCACCGTGGTCTCCCCTTAGTTTCACTCTTCAGCGAGAGTGGCGCCAGTGAGGCTCAGCGGCCTCATGAAACTGAAACGTTCGGGGCGGGCCAAAAGAGTCACGCTTGTTAGCCGCTCGCGCTCGGAACCGGCGATCCGGGTGCAGAGGGCGGCTTGCCGTAAGGCCAAGGAACTCGGCTACCCGCACGAACTGTGGACGACGCGCCTTCTCGCCAACCATGCGCGTGAGCATGGGCTGGCGGAAGGGCGTGGCTGTCTCGCCAAGCTGGCCCAGGGCACCTTGTGCAAGATCCTCAATAAGCAGGAGATCAAGCC
>JASHRR010000911.1 GCA_030037185.1 Xanthobacteraceae bacterium
CGCCGCGGACCTGAATGCGTTCATCGCTGGTCCCAACATCGGCGGCTGCCATCCTCCCGCTTGGCGACGCATGTTCGCGATACCGCCGGACATGCCGATCAAGCACGACAAGTTCGACCTCGGTGACCGGCTCTATGCCCCCTACAACATGCCAGCGGACCACCGGGCAGCCATCACGTTGAACCGCGAGCCATCGGTCGACTTGGAAGTCGCGGCCTCGCACCTCACGATCTTCCTGCACGGGCGCGGCATCAAGGTGGACAATTTCGGCGGTCTAAACTAATAACTTAATCTCTTAATATCTAGATGAATACGGCAAACACTTATATTATGAACTCAGAAGAACAGATAATAGATAATAATCGGCAAAAGAAATATTGATATTATCATTGATAATATCATACAGAGATCTAGTATTGTAAGCTCCTTATCTTCGTCCATTATAGTTGACCGATTGTTGTTGGATCGGCATTTAAGGCTCTGGCGATATCAACCAAACTATCATCATCCTTCATTCGACAAAAGGCTTTCGCCTTTGCTCCTGATTAAGCTTACGAGGTCGACATAAAGGGACGCCTCTAGCTTTAGCGTATCCAGGCTAGGAGTATCCAGAACCCTGAAATCAGCATTAGCGGTCCGGACAGACTGAGATGGTAGCGTTGATTCTGCCAAGCGCTCTAGCTTAGCCACCACAGCGTAGTCATCGGCTTTGAGTACTTTAAACAGCTTGGCGAGCTGCGGTCGATCGACGTCATTCACCTTTTTTTGCCGAATAGCTTGCTACAGCCCTAGTCTGCGGCTCGGATTGCTGCAGCGTGCTCGCGTGACACGATCCAACGCTGTCATGGTCGTGATTCGATCTCGTCCTTCATGCTGTCCAGCGCGGATCTGGAATAATAGCGCCCGTGCAAGACGACGCCCCAGATGCGGTCGAGGTTTTCAACACTCGCGATTGGATTGGCGTCGAGCAGCACCAGATCGGCGCTCTTTCCTTGCTCGACCGTTCCCATAGTCGCGGTGCGGCGCAGGAACTGGGCGCCGTTGAGCGTCGCCGTCTGCAAAACTTCAAGCGGCGACAGCCCAGCCTTCGCCAGCTCGCGGAATTCTTGATGCAATCCGAATCCGGCGATGACCCATCCGCCGCCGAGATCGTCGCCGGCGAGGATCCCGACGCCGGCCCGCTTGAACAATCTGACCATCTGGAGATTGTATTCATAAAGTTGTTTGTAGGTGGCCTTCGCGGCCGCTGTCGTCGTTCGGCTGTAGATATCCAGAGCCTCCCGCCACATCCTTCGTACCCCCGGCGCGACGTATTTAAGATTGGGATCGTATTGGAATTCCGGCAGATCCGGCATCAGCATCGTTTTGTTTCGAATGAGCGTCACCACCTGCCAGGTTTCGTTCTTTGCGAGCAAATTCGCGAGGGTGCGGCACCGGTCCTCGCTGTAGGTGTCGATGGCGCGCTGGATTAGCGCAACGTCGTCCTGCCGCAACGCGATCGTCGGAGTTGCCAGAACCCGCTGGATGATTTCGGGGGTCGGTGGCGGACCCGGCTGCTGGCTGCGGGCGACGCCCTCAGCTATCAGTCCCCGGCGCACGGCCGGCTCATCGGTCGAGCAATCGAAGAGGATATTGCCGAGGAGAGCGCCGAGATGCTCGTAGGCCCGCATACCTGCGTTCGAGGCATCGGTTCCGCTGACGGAGGGGAAGAGATGCCCGACGACATCTAGCCCCTGTCTCTTCGACTCCGCCATGGTCGCGAAAAAGACCTCGCGGTTCACGTTGATCACCTTGATGAAATCGGTGCCGGCTCGCTTCTGATCGAGCACCTCGGCAGCTGCCGCCGCCGGTGTAGTTATGCCGGCGCGGCCGCCATCTGGCGTCAGATTGAACAGCCGTCCCACCAGGACCAGCGGTTCCGGCGCTACCACGGTCCCCGCCGCAATCTCCTGACGCAAGCGCTGGCCGCGGGCCAAAAGCTCGGGAGAGCCGGACATCTGCCGAAAGCCGGTGATACCGTTGGCGATCAGCAGCGGCCATAGCGTCGTCTGCATATCGGCACGATCGACCACATGCGCGTGCATATCGAGGTAGCCGGGCACGACGTACTTGCCCGCTGCGTCAATCGTCTGCGCGGTTGCGGCGACAACTACCGAACTGGCCTTGGCGATCCTGGCGATCTTGCCGTTGTCGACGACCACCGCCATGCCAGGCGTCAGCGCGCCGTCACGCGTGTTGACCACTGTCACTCCGTTGATGACCGTTCCGGTCGTCACCGCGACATCCTGTGCGGCGGCCGTACCGCTAACCAAGACAGCGATCGCTGCAACGATCCGTCTTTGAAGAAGCGACATAGCGTTCCCCTCCTCAATCCGCCGCTTTACGGAATGCCGGCGAGCCCCATCATGCAAGCTCGGGCTCAATCCCGGTACGGAAGCTCTTCATGACGGCGATTTTCCTCCCAGGCGATCCGCAATATCACACTGATCAACCCGGTCCAGCAATTCGACCAAGTCCGAGTCTCAAGGGGGTAGAGCCACAACCGTTTGGCCCTCAGGGCTTATTCGATCGCCTGGTCGGCAGCCACACGCAGCGCTGGTGGCACGCGTCGTGACCGAAGGTCTGCCGCGTTCGCGCCCCTGAGACCTCCACCGTCAATCCGATTTGCGGGCGGCGAAGCACGCCGCATCGCGCCCAACAAGTGGTCCTATCAACAGATCAACCGGGCGATCATTCGGGCTCGGCGGCACGCTCACTCCATGTCCGAGGCATTACGGAATTGAATCCGAGCGACCTTGTTCAACCCTGTCTCCGGCGCGATGATCTCTGGCGGGCTCACGGTGTTGTTGACTGCCAGGTGGCGCATGACGGTGCCCCGGCTCGGCATCTGGTACTCGGTGAACGTCCCGCTGGCTGGATCGAACTTGGCGAGCATGTCCGCGTTGTTCAGGTTGATCCATACGTTGTGGGCGTTATCGACCACGGTTCCGTACGGGTAGCTGTACTTGTGGGGCAACGCATATTGCGTCACCTGACGGGTATGAATATCGATCTTGGCGATCTTGTCCGCGCAGTATAGGGCGACCCACACGACATCGGCATTCGGATCCGCGCCGATGCGGCGCGGGCAATTGTGCAAGGGCGTGGCCGAGTTCTGCAGGGAATTGAGCCTGAGATAGTTTTCCCGATCGGCCTCGGTCACTTCCATACCGCTTTCGGGCCCTGTGGGCTCGAAAACGATCTCCGCAACCTTGCCGGTGTCGGCGTTGGCGACGTCGACCCTGTCGCTGCCGGGCGAGGTGAACCATCCATTGCCCTCGCGATCGACCGTCACGCCGTAGGTATCCTTGCCGCTGATTAGTGGGTAGAAGCTGTGTTGTCCGGTCTTGGGGTCCAATCTCAAGGCGCCGTTGCGGAAAATCGATTTTCCCGTAACGGGATCGAGCATCACGGCGCCATCCTGGAACGTCGCCGACCAGATCACGCCCTTGTGCACCTTCTGGTCCACCGCGACGGTGTTGCGCGCGCCCGGCGTGGTCGCGGATCTTTGATACTCGACGAACCGTTCGGTCTTGGGATCGAACATCAGCAGGTTGTTGTTCGCCTGGTTGTTGGTCCAGATGTTGCCTTCTGGATCGGTCGCGATGCCGTGCGTCGACGCGACGCCGCCGTTCTTAGCGGCAAACCTGTACGAGGTGACGTTGCCAGTCGCAGGATCGAGCTTGAATATGCTCGCGTCCAGCGTCGTCTCGTCGGACAGAAAGATGCTGCCGTCGGGACCGACCGCGGCATCATGCGCGGCGCGACCTTGCCAGCGCGACGGGGTCCCTTCCATCCAATCGCTGCCGTTGTGGACATAGGCCTCGGGCGGGGCTTCCGGGCGCGGCAGATCGTACTCGGTGATGACGACCCGTGCGGCGTCGCCGGTAGGCCGCGGCAGAGGCTTGAGCTCGTAGCTTGCCGGACTCGGTCCTCGAACCTTGGTCAGAAAACGGACGATCTCGTCCTGATAGGCATCGATGGTCGGCGTTACCGGGGCATTGGGCCTGATGGGCGTGCCATTGGAGCTCAGCGACATGACGGTGACGATCTTGCGCCAGCCATCCGCATCAAATCGGTTTTGCAGCGTGAACTGATTGGGGTGGCAGCCGCTGCAGTTGGCCGCATAGATGCGTTTCTCCCGGCTTTCCGCCGGCGTGCGCTCCGGGAAGCTGTTCATCCATTCAACGCCGGTCAGCTGTTTCTCGAAATTGGCCAGCGGCTGAAGCTGCAATGCGGCGATTTGCTGGACCTCGCCGTTGCCGCCATCCACATTGAGCCGAGCGGTGTGGAATCCCTGAGCCTGGGCCCACAGGCTGTATTTTAGGCCTTTTTCGACCGGCGGGAAAACATAGACGCCTTGCAGATTGGTGAACACGCTGGTCACGAACGTCTTGCCGGCGCCGCGAATGGAGACCGTGACGCCTTCCAGGGGCTTGCCGTCGGGCGACGTTATGGTGCCTCTGAGCTTCGGCCCGCCCGGCACATATTGCGAAAACGCGCTCGGAGCGCCGACCATGCCCGCCAGCAGGATGATCAGCCCACCCATCCGATAGAAATTCATCTTCGCCTCCGTCGGCTCAGCCAAGCGTCTTCAGATACGCGATGATGTCGTCGACCTCGTCGGGCGTCAGGCCATATTTCCAGGCCGGCATGTAGGTGGGGCCGCCGTTGAGGATGATGTCCCGAAAGGCGTTTTCCTGCTCCGGCGCGATATTGCGGAATCGGCCGCCGAGATTGGGGCCGAGCGCAGAGACACAGCAGTATTTACTGCCTCCCGCCCCGAACTTGGAGAGATGGCAAAGCGAGCAGCGCTGGAAAAATAACGCAGCGCCCCTCGCCTGCTGGTCCGTCAGTTGCGCACCGTCGGGATGGTGGATTGGCGCGGATCGCTGGGTGAGAGCACCCTGGCCCTGTTGCGCCGATACGAGCGCCGCGCGGCCGACCAAAAGCGCCACAGCCAAACTTGCAGCCAGGCTTACCCGTGCAATCCCCGCATGCGGCATGACACCTTCCCCGCAAAAAGGATAAATTGCCGCCGTCAAGCGTCGGCAAATCTATGGCTCCCTTCGTCAACAAGTCAAGGTAGCGTGCCGAGCAGCATGGGGGGATCGCCGCGCGGCGGGTCTTCGCCGCGAGCTGCACTGGCGCCCCACTTCGCCCGCGTGTTTGCGAAGCGTCACTCCGCTTGAGGAAAGCGCTCGAAAGACGATGCTCCGGTTGATTTCGCTGACGCGCCGTAATGTCCTAATCATGATTTGCCGCGTCAAAGGCGCGGACGTTGATACGGCTGGGCTGAGCGGCTCATGGCCCGG
The DNA here is from genome assembly GCA_030037185.1 of Xanthobacteraceae bacterium. The sequence continues at coordinate 5,355 of JASHRR010000911.1, forward strand.
GACAACTCAACCCGATCGGATGATCGCCTGATCGAGGCCTGGATCGACAAAGGAGTCATCATAGGTCCGAGTTTCAGCGCAGAATCGGCATCAGTCGAATTTCACAGTGGTCTGGTGCGGGAGCGCTCCGACGGGTGACCGGCGCAAACCGGGCCGGCGCACATTGAATGGATCTGAGGAGGCAAAGACCACCTCTTGCGCGCGGTGGCCAGTTCCCTCAGAAATCCGGCTTGGCCGCCGTCGGGACCGCGGAATACGTCCCGGGGAACCATACGGTGTTTTCGGCACAGACGAGTTCCCGCCATTCATCCAAGGCGCGCCGAAACGTCAAGGTCGCCGACCAGGGCATCGTGAAAGCGCCCCGATCCTCGACCGTCAGGTGGATCTGTAGTCCCTTGCCCTTATAGTTGGGATCGGGCCGCGGTCCACTCCCGGGATTGTTGCTTTGCGCGTGCTCTTTTGCGGCCCATGCGACTGCTTTCATCGTCGCCGCATAATCAAGCAGCCGGTAACGTTCCACCAAGTGCAGAGCTTCGGTGTACGGCGTGCCGAACCAGTCGATCATGGAAAACCGCCCGACCTTGATGCCTACCGTGTCGATCACCAGCTCGTCGCCTTCATAGTGGCCGACGGAGTCCCCATACCAGGAGGGCGTCAACTGCGCGGGATGCGACTGGTTCATGCGCACTTGGCGGAATTGGTGATCGAAAGGGTAAAGGATAATGATTTTGTCGGGCTGAGGGAGGACCTCCATTCCGCGATTGATAAACACGAAGGGCACTCCTTCGGGCCAACACTGGTTGCGCGGAGTCGGAAAGCCCTCGCCGGCCAACGAAATCTCGCCGAACTTCTTGACGACTTGCGCCGCCCAGGGCTGCAAGATCGGATTGGTGTAATCGCCGACCAGCTGGCGTCCGTCGCCGACGCCGGCTTGCGGTCCTGTGCGCACGCGCGACCTGTTCCTCACCGGGCCTGGGCCCGATAGCGGCGGCTCCAAGGCGTTCAGCGACGGGAGGGACCATATGCCGGAAAAATCGGGGGTGGATGCGGCCGGTTGGGTGGCGCTATTGGCCGGCCCAACTGGCGTTAGGTCTTGCCCGGCGGCGGGCGTCATAGCCGCTGCGGCCAAGGTCACGACGAAAAGGAAATCCCGCTGGCTGTACATGCTCTACCTCCCTTTTCATAGTCTCCGACAGCAGGAAAGCCTGATCTGAGCTTTCCTGCGACCTGGTCCTCTGGCGATTTGGGCAGTTTTGGCCGCGTTGGACAAGGGGACCAGTACCCAGTTTGACTCTGGTTGGTCCACCCTGATGGGCGGGCAAGAGATCGTAGGTTAAGACAAGCGCGCACGTAGCGGGGGGGAATCATGAGCGCGCCGGTTTGTGAGCCAGACGACAATGGGTCATTGAATGATCGCCATCGACAGGCGTGCGACAGGCAGAAGATCGTCACAATCCACAAAGGCCCGGCGCCAATACTTAACACTTGCGCCACGCTACACCTGTGGCATGAGCCGGGATGCGAGACGTCCGCAGGACATGCGACCGTGCGGGGAGCAATAGCCGCAATGCCTGAAGAGAGGAGCACAAGGGCAAAAGACTTGAGGATATGTTTCTGCGCTTGGACATGATCGAGGGCTCGAAGACACAGCGAGATCACCGCGCGGGCGCATCAGACGCGACGTCAGGCGCCGGCTAGCAGCACATCGTCGCAACGGGACGACGAACTGGCTGTCCGAGAACGTGGTACCGTGAGCTACGCGAAACAACGCGCGGTAGCTGGACGCAAGCGACAAACGAGGGGCGCACCTTGATTATCAAGACTGTCGATGTCGAACCCGTGACGATGCGCAAGGAGGATCCCCACTGGCGGTTTGCACTCGGTGCCAAGCCAATCACGGATGGCCTCATAGTCCGCATCGTGGCGGACGACGGCAATGCGGGCGAGGGCTTTGCCGCTTCAGCCGCGCATATGGGTGCGATCCTCGGCACATTGAAGGCTCAGCTCGATCTGTTCCGGCCGATCCTCATCGGAAAGGATCCGACCCGAATCGAGTCGATCCTCCGCGAACTTGATTGTGCGCTCCGCGGCGCGTCTCAGGCTAAGGCAGGGATCGATTGCGCCCTCTACGACTTGCAGGCGCGCGCACTCGGCGTGCCATTGTGCCAGCTGTTGGGCGGACAGGTCCGTGCCGGAGTGCCGATCTTGCGCATCCTCGCTATTAAAGCGCCAACGGAGATGGCCGCCCAGGCGCAAAAGCTGATCGACAGGGGCTATCGCTATTTGAAGATCAAGGTGAACGGGGAGGTCGACGAAGATGTGGCGCGTGTCGATGCCATCCGGACGCAAGTCGGCAATGAAGTGCATCTTACCATCGACGCCAACCAGTCCTATACGCCCAAAGGCGCCGTGTGCGCTATAAATCGGATGGCGGAGTATCATATCGACCTGGTCGAACAACCTGTGCCGGTCGGCGATCGACGCGGTCTGAAACTTGTCACCGACTTGGTGCCGGTAACAGTGGAGGCCGACGAATCGGCAGGTTCTATCGCCGAGATCTATGAGCTAGTGAGCGGCGAGATGGTCGATGCGGTGAGCCTCAAGGTCCCGAAGCTCGGTGGCTTGCGCAACACGATTGCGGCGGCGCGAATCTGCGAAGCCGCCGGCGTCCGCTATCGCCTCGGCGCGACGGTCGGCAGCCGGCTGCTGGCTGCCCAGGCGCTGCATCTTGCCTGCGCGTTGCCGGGCGTTGATTACGCCTGCGAACTCGGCGAGTTCGACCGCCTGCTGGACGATCCGTTCGACGGGCTGGAGGTGGAGGAGGGCATGCTCAAACTGCCTCCGGGTCCCGGTTCCGGCGTGCGGCGGCACAACAGCAATTGAGGTCATTCTGGTGGGAGGCCCACATGCCAAGGCATTCGTCATCAGGCAAATACGCCATCATCGGACTCGGGGTGATCGCGGGCCAACAGCCCGACAAGTCCGAGCGCATGATCGCCGCCGAATCGGCTCGTCTCGCCATTGAGGATGCCGGGCTCACGACAAGGGACTTGTTCGGGGCCATCGACCTGCGTCGATCCGGCGGCGGCGGCGACCGCGCGACCTACACCGATGCCTTCAGCCGAATGCTCGGGCTGCAAACCAGTTTCTATTTCACTTGCGGACGCGGCGGTGCACTGGCAGGCCTTGGCATGGCCGCTGGCATGTCGTTCCTCGACCGTCGAATCTGCGACTACGTGCTCCTCGTGGGCGCCGTCACCGACTGGTCGCAGGCACAGCAGTCGCGTAAGCACGGCCACCGCGGCATGGCGCACACGGAGAAGCGCGGTTATTGGGGCAAGGCGCTGGGCGACCTGCGCGCCGTCAGCCACCACAGCTGGATGGCCGCGCGCCATATGGCTGTCTACGGCACAACGAGCCGCCAGCTCGGCGCTATCTCTGTCGCGCAGCGTGCCTGGGCGTGCATGAATCCTGAGGCTAAGATGCACGGCAGGCCGATCACCGTCGAGGACCACCAGAATTCACCGCTCATCGTCGAGCCGTACCATCTTCTCGACATCAGCCTCGTATCCGATGGCGCCGTTGCCTTCATCATGACCACGGCTGATCGCGCCACCGACGCCAGGAAGAAGCCCGCTTACGTGCTGGGACAAGGCTTTGGCGAGGTCTCTTCCGCCCTATGGTTCGAGAACAAGCACTTCACTCATATGGCGGTCGCGCCCGCCAAGGCGCAAGCTTTCACACAGGCTGATCTTACACTTGAAGACATCGATTGCGCCCAACTCTACGATTGCTTTACCGGCGAGGTCCTGTTCCAGATGGAAGACTACGGATGGTGCAAAAAGGGTGAGGGCGGTCCATTCGTGCAATCCGGCATTATCGGGCCCGGCGGCACGATCCCAGTCAATACCTCGGGCGGATTGTTGTCCTGCTATCATCTTGGCGACCTCACGGGCCTCGCAGAATCCGTGCGCCAGCTGCGCGGGGAATGCGGCGAGCGGCAGATCAAGGACTGCAACGTCGTCCTCATCACCGGCCATGGCGGGGAACTTGTGTCTCCGGGCATGTGCTCGATCCATACCTGCACGCTCCTCGGGAGCCAGCCATGAACAAGTCCGGCGAGACCAAGGCAGCGAATGTCGTCATCGACGATTCGGAATGGAGGAAGCCGCGCCCCCAGATCGATCACGACAACGAGGCGTTCTGGGCTGGCCTCAAGGAATGCAAGCTGTTGTTGTGGCACTGCAAGACCTGCGGGGCTTGGTATTGGCCAAAGACGTATTGCCGCGATCACCGCAACGAGCCTTTCGCCGCCAACATGGCCTGGACACAGGCCAAGGGCACCGGCAAGCTGTTCGCCTTCAACCGCCACCACACGGCCTTTCACCCGGGTTTCAAGGATGAGATCCCCTACGTCTATGCATTGATCGAACTCGATGAAGGCCCTCTTATCTCGTCGACCTTGGTGGGCGACAAGATGCCGAGGGATGTCTATGATGTCGGCCACAGGGTGGAGATCGTCTACGAACACCATCCACGCGACGGTTTCACATTGCCGCGGTTCCGCATACTTGATTGAGCGCGCGTGTGCCCGAGATGGCCACCCTCCTGCCGGTCGAGAAGCTGCTGAGGCCCCGTTCGTTGGCCTTCGTCGGGGTGTCCGCCACGGGCGGAGCCGGGACCAAAATGCTGCAATCGGCTGCGCTTTCGGGTTTCACCGGGGCCGTCTGGCCGGTGAACCCTAACGCGGTCGAAATCGCCGGCATCCGCTGCGTGAAATCGCTCGCGGCGCTGCCCGGCATCCCCGACTGTCTGGTGGTCGCAGTGCCGGCCGAGGCGGTCGCGCCGCTGCTGCGCCAAGCCGCCCGCCAAGGCATCCGCAGCGCGCTCGTGGTCTCGGAGGGCTTTGCGGATGCCGCAACCGCCGAGGGCCTCGAGCGCCAGAGTGAGCTGGTGGCGCTTGCCCACGCGAGCGGTATGGCGGTCGCGGGCCCCAACTGCATGGGCATTGCCAGCTTCCATTATGGTTTTGCCGCAACCATGGCCGATATTCCCGATGGCGCGGTGTCCGGGGGGATTTCCCTCGTGTCGCAGTCGGGCGGCCTGCTCAATGCCGTCGCCGAACTCGCCGCCAATCGCGGCATTGGCCTCAACTATCTGGTCTCGAACGGCAACGGCGCCGTGCTCGAGTTCACTGACTACATCGATCATCTCGCTGACGACCCAGCCACCAAGGTGATCGCCTGCATCATGGAGGGTGTGCGAGACGGCCGCCGCTTCCGCAGCGCGATCGAGCGCGCCGCGCGCAAGAAGCCGCTGGTCGTCCTGAAGCTGGGCAAAAGCGCCTGCGGGCAGCAAGCAACGCTCGCGCATACCGGTACGCTCGCCGGCCGCTACGAGGCGTTTGCCGCACTATTCCATCACAACGGCGTCGCTCTCGTCGATAGTATCGATACCCTGGTTGAGACGGCGGCTCTCCTCGACGCCGCGCCGCTTCCCGGTGGCGCTGGTGTCGCCATCCTGTCGGTATCGGGTGGCGCCACGTCGCTGATCGGGGACCTCGGGGCGGCGGCCGGCCTCCATTTCCCGGAAATCAGCGACGACACCAACCGCCGTCTGCAGCAAATCCTGGGCGTCCGGCGCCGCTTCGCTAACCCGATCGACACCATTGGCATGCCGCGGCTCAGGTCGGGGGCCAACATGGCGGCCGTCCTCGACGCACTGCTGGCCGATGAGGCGATCGACGTGATCGGCCTCGCACTCGGCATGCGTATGAAGGGCGCCGACGCGCACCATCAACTTGTTCACCTTATGGCCGCCGCCAACAAGGCCGCATCCAAACCGCTGGCGGTCGTCTCTTTCATGTCCAACAGTCTGACCTCAGAGTGGCGCGGCTTCGCGCGAAAGGAGGGTTTGCCGGTCATCGAAGACATCGAACGCGGGCTGCGGGCGTTGCGGCATCTGATCGACTATGCGGCGTTCCGCCGCCGGCTCGGCAAGGACGACCCCAGCGTGGAGCCGCCTCAGCTGGCGCTGCCAGCGCTGTCGCGGACCGTACTGACCGAAGCCGAGAGCAAAACCATCCTGGCGGCCGCCGGCCTACCGGTGACCAGCGAAGCGTTGGCGCGTTCGCCGGAAGAGACCGTCCAGCTCGCCGCCATCATCGGCGGTCCTGTGGCGTTGAAAGTCCAGTCGCCCGATATCCCGCACAAGTCGGAGGTTGGCGGCGTCTATCTCGGCGCTCGGACGCCGGCCGAAATCGATGCGGCAGCACGGCAGGTGCTGGAGAACGCGCGTCGTGCCCGTCCCGACGCCGATATCCACGGCGTGTTGGTCCAGGAGATGGTCGGGGACGGCGCTGAGTTCATCCTGGGCATGGTTTACGACGAGCAGTTTGGACCCGTCGTGGTGCTCGGCGCTGGAGGGGTGGCGGTTGACCTCTTCAAGGACGTCGTGTGCGGTCTGCCGCCACTGTCGGCGGAAGCAATCCGCGATATGATAGGCAGGCTCAAATCGGCAACGCAGCTGGCGTCGTTCCGCGGACGGCCAGCACGCGATGTTGCCGCTCTAGTCGACTGCTGCGTGCAATTTGCTGCGTTCTGCGCGGCCACCGACGGCCGTTTCGCCGCAATCGACCTAAACCCGGTGCTGGTTCGCGCCGTCGGTCAAGGGGTCTGCATCGTCGACGCCCTGATGGTGCGCAGGGACGCCAAGGAGGAGGCTTTGTCATGACAATCGGCTTGTCCATCGGGTTGATCCTCCGCTTCGCATGCGCGGCACCTGGCCTTGTCGCCATAGTGACCGGCACACCAGCCCGCGGCCAGGCCGCGCCCGAGATACTCCGATACGCCGGCGTCGACCGTGAGCAAAAGCTCCTGGAAGGCGCCAAAAAAGAAGGCCAGGTCGTGATTTACTCAGCGATGATCGTCAATCAAGCGCTGCGCCCGCTGGTCGAAGGGTTCATGAAGAAATACCCGTTCATAAGGGCGACCTATTGGCGCGCCGACTCCGAAAGTTTGACGCAGAAAATCGCCGCCGAGGCGCAGGCCAACAACGTCGTCGCCGACCTGCTCGAAGGCACTGGCATTGGCGAGTTCGTAGCTGACGCCAATCTCGCGCTACCTTACGTCACGCCGATGCTTGACGCATATCCGCCGAAATACAGCGATCCGAACGGGCTGTGGACGGCGACGCGACTGAGCTATTACGCTATCGCCTACAATAGTAAGCTTGTTGCCGCCGACAAAGTGCCGCGCACCTACGAGGATCTGCTCGATCCGCAATGGAGGGGCAAACTCGCCTGGCGCATCGGCAGCGCATCCGGCGCGCCCCTTTTTCTCACTAACCTCCGCCTTGCCTGGGGCGAGGAAAAGGCGCGGGCCTATTTCCTGAAGCTCAGGGAGCAGAAAATCATCAACTTCGGATCCGGAAGTGCCCGCACCCTGGTCGACCGCGTTATCGCCGGCGAATATCCGATTGCGCTGCAGATCTTCGCCCACCATCCGCTGATTTCGAAGGCGAAGGGCGCGCCGGTCAACACGCGGCTGCTGGCCCCTGTGGCGGTCACGGCGGCGACGATGGTCGTCCCGAAGGGATTGAGGCATCCCCACGCCGCGATGCTGATGGTCGACTATATCCTCTCCGAGGAGGGGCAGAAGAAACTTCTTGAGGCCGAGTATTTCCCCGCCCGCCCCGATATCCCGCCTCTTGCGCCGCTGACATCGATTGTGCCGAAAAACACCAACACGCCGGAGCAGTTCGTGGGACCCAACCTGCTCAACAGCTACAACGAAAGCTCGGCGCGAATCTACGAGGAGCTGTTCCGCTAAAGCAGCTGCTGGGCCGTGGTGAGTGGGGCAAACCGCCTTCACCGCCACACAGGGTGTAGACCGGGACTTCAGAGCATGGCGGCAGGCATCCAGGACGCTGAGGCGCCTGCAGTCGGTGCCCGAACCGGCAAACTGCGCTGGCGCGAGCGATCATCGCCGGTGGTCGCGATTCTCGCGGTTCTCCTGCTCACGTTGACCCTGCCGCCGATACTGTTTCTTCTCAATGCGAGCGTGCGCACGAGCCGCCCGGATTTGTCCTTCGACCGACTGACGCTCGAGTTTTACGTGCGACTTTTCACCAGCCCGTTCTTCGCCAGGAGCCTTTGGAACACGTTGGTCTACGCCGGCGGTTCCTCCATAGTGGCGATTGCGCTCGGACTGATCCAGGCGCTCATCGTCGAACGGACCGACACGCCCGGCCGCAATCATGTCTTTCTCGGCGTGGCAGTTTCTCTCGGCATCCCGCACCTGCTCTACACGGTGGGCTGGCTCCTCCTGCTCGGCAAGGCGGGGCCGGTCAACGATCTCCTCAATGCCGTTTCCGGCGGCCGCGCGACGCCGATTAACGTCTATTCAAGCTGGGGAATGATCCTTATCGAAGGGGTCAGTTTCGTCCCGCTCAACTTCCTGCTGATGTCCGCCGTCCTCGGGTCGATCGACACCTCCTTCGAAGAGGCGGCGCTGGCTAGCGGCGCCTCGCCGTTCAAGACCTTCCGTAACATTACTGTGCCGATGTGCCTTCCGGGTGTGCTGGCGCTGCTGCTGTTGACGTTCATGCGCGCCTTCGAGTCGTTTGAGGTGCCGGCGCTGGTCGGTCTCGCCGGCAACATCACCGTGCTCACCACTGACGTCTACTTGTCGGCCAAGACGCAGGGGCCGGCGAATTTCGGCATGTCGGCGGCCTACTCGGTCTGCCTGCTGGCGATCATGGCGATGCTGTTGAGCTGGTACGGCCGACTTTCCCGCCACGCTCACCGCTTCCGGACCATAACCGGCAAGGGGTACCGGCCCCGGGTGATGAGCCTAGGGCGGTGGCGCTGGTTCGCGTTCGGGATTCTGCTCGTGCTGTTCGCCATTGTCATCGTGCTGCCGATTGGCATGGTCGTATTCGTCTCCCTGCAGCCGTTCTATGAGGGACTGACGATCGATAGCCTCGACCGCCTGACGCTCGCCAACTACAAAAGCGTCCTCGCGCCCGGCCCGTTCCGCGACGCCATCTTGAACACGATCATCGTTGGCGCCTCAGCAGCGACGCTGGTGGTGCCGATCACGGCGCTGTGCGCTTGGCTTGCCGCACGCGGCCGGCCGGGGGCCTCGATGCTCGATCACATTGCGATGACGCCGCTGGTTTTCCCGGCCATCGTCATGAGCGTCGCTTTCCTGCAAGTGTTCGCGAGGCTGCCGATCCCGCTCTACGGATCGCTCCTTTCGGTTATCATTGCGGCTTCGGTCCGCTACTTGCCCTACGGCATGCGCTTCGCCTACGCGGGCGTACTGCAAATTCACCCCGATCTGGAGGACGCTGCCGCCGCCGCCAGCGCACGCGGTTGGTACACTTTTCTGCGGGTCGTGCTGCCGCTCGTCGCCGCCGCGCTTTTCGCTTGCTGGCTGTTCGTGTTTCTGGCGGCGAGCCGCGAAGTCGCGCTGCCTTTGTTGTTGACCGGCCCCGGCGTCGAGATTGTCGGCCCAACCCTGTTCGACCTGTGGCAGAACGGACAACTGACCGAGCTTGCCGCCATGGGCATGTCCTGGGTGGCCCTGATGACGGTGGCCAGCGCCTGCCTTCATGCCGTCACCAGACGCCGTGGCATCGGGCTAGGCTGATACGGTTTTCGGAGCAATCAGTCCATTCTCGTCCTCTGCTGACTTCAAGTCGGGATGCTTCGACTTGATGATTCCGAGCGGGTTCGGCCGGCGGCCGTGACCGGAGAGAGCGCCTCGCTGCGGCGGGCGTCATTGGGTCGCTTTGAGGCCCTTCAGGTACGCTCCGCCTTCGCCGGGTCGATCCTTCGGTCCTTGTTGACGCGCGGGAGCGAGGCCGCCCGACCCACCACGAACGCTCGAGGCCGGCACCGCTGCCGGGGCACCTGCACGTTGGCGGCCGCTAGCGCTTATCGGCTCCATCCCAACCAAGCGGCAGCTGATCATGCTCTCAAGGTCGGCGATGACGCAAAGGCATTGGAAGCAAGGCGTTTACGAGGTCCGACCTGACCGCAGTCGCGTCATTCCCGTTCCAGAAACCCACACGGATATCGAGGGAATTCCCCGAAAAGCAGCGGTCTGAGGGCCGCAACAAGCCGGTCAGTTCGACGGCAGCGCCGCGGAAACCTCCGGCGCCTCGCTGGCGTCGGCATGGACTTCCTCGCGGATGATACGCAGCGTCACCTCGTGAAGATAAGACTGCAGGATGTGGTCGAGCTCGGTGAACTCCGGCCACAGCACCTGGTCGATGAAGCCCCTTGGGGCGCGAACCATGACGGTGTTGCGCCGTTGCCGATAAAGACGATAGGGCTGCAATCCGTAACGTCGGCACAGAGCAAGAAACAGATGGCGCGACCACTGGTCGGGCATCGAGAATTGGATCGCGACCGGCGGGTCCTGCTGGCCGAGATCGGCCAGACGGGAACGCACTCGCGCCAGCGCCGCTTCCGCCGCCAATCGTTCGCCGGCCGTCCCGGCACCAGCGAACAACGCCTCAATTTTGCGCAGCTTCTCGCGCAACTGGGATTCGATCGACATCGAGCAGACTCGCCGTTGGGTCTTGCCGACCACATCTACATCCGGCCGCGCCGACGTCAACAAGCTCGCCTTCGCTATCCACGTATATCCCGCCGCTGCACCGCCGAAGAATGTTGCGCGAAGCGGAAACGTTCAGTGCCGCACCAATCCGAAGACACCAGATCGGCGTTTGCAATGAAAGCCGGCCAGACGAGACCACATTCGCAAGATTGCGCCGGCGCGCATCGCAGTTCGGCGGTGATAGTTGTCTGCCAATGCCCTTGAAGGTCGGCCGTGGAATCCGCACGTGGAAGCGGACGTGGCGCGGCCCCCGGCGGATGGCTTTCGATGACGGGATATAGGCAGATCGAACGCGTTCAGCCCCGCGACAGCAGAGGTTCCAGGTTGCGGCGGGATAGCGCGGCTCCGTTGACTGTGGCGACAGGAGAGAGTCAGACGCCGGCCCTCTGGCCGCCGCAGACCCCGGCACCGCCTCTATGATCTCGAAGAGGAAGCGTGCGCGGTTACCAGTCTGGTTGGCTTATCGCCAGATCGTCAGGATCATTGCACTGCCTGACGTCAGGCCGCGATCAGGAGAAACTCAACCCGATCGCGGGCACGGGGCGAGGAATTCGCCACTCGCATCAAAGTCGAAATCGAAAACCAGGTCCTCCGGGCAGCCAATATCGATCCAGAGTAGGCCCAATGGGCTTGACGGTTTCTGACACAAGACTTGACCTGCGCGGATGGTGTAATTGAACTTGGCAGGGGTTGCTAACGTCGCCGGCGGGTCGTCAGTCATCGTGAATAACCCGGTCGGCATAAATCCTTTGTGCGCCCGGCCGACCGGTAGGCACAATTGGCAGCCGCGGTCCGGGCGACGCACCCACTGGCACGAGCTTGTAAGCTTTCGATTGATCCTGAGGAGGACGCCGATGACCAACCCTCGCGTGATCGCCCTAACCGCCGCATTGGTGATGGCTTCGGCAGGCGCCGAGGCATTCGACGAGTCCAAATATCCAGATCTGAAAGGGCAGTGGGAACGCGTCGGCCCGCCGAATTGGGCCCCGGCGGGAAAGCCGCCGTTGACGCCGGAATACCAGGCGGTCTACGAGGCGAACCGGGCCGACATGAGGAACGGCGGTGCCGGCAACGTGCTCTCGCAGTACTGCTTTCCGCAGGGCATGCCGATGATGATGAATCTCTACGATCCTATGGAGATCGTGATCACGGCCGATGTTACCTACATCCTGATCAGCCACGTCAACGACTCCTATCGTCGCATCTATACTGATGGGCGCGGCTGGCCGAATGAGGACGAGTACGTGCCGACCTACGCGGGTTATTCGATCGGCAGATGGATCGACGAGGACGGCGACGGCCGCTACGACGTGCTTGAAATCGAGACCCGCCACTTGCTCGGCGACCGCGTTTACGATGCGAGCGGCCTGCCGTTTCACAAGGACGGCAACACCGTCATTAAGGAACGGATCTTTCTCGATAAGGTCGACAAGAACATCCTCTATGACGAGATCACCGTGTACGACAGTGCATTGACGCGGCCGTGGTCGATCACCAAGAAGGCCCAACGCAACCCGAAGGCTCACCCGCTCTGGCGCACGGCGGTCTGCGCGGAAAACAATACCAGGGTCAAGATCGAAGACGAGCATTATTTCCTGAGCGCAGACGGCAAGCTGATGCCGACCCGCAAGGATCAACCGCCGCCCGACTTGCGATATTTCACCCGCAAGCAGCGGTGAGCAGAGGACGGACTGTCGAGCGCCGCTGTGCGGTCAAGGCTTGTGCGATGAGCATCGTCGGTGCAAACGGTGACGCGCAACCGCACTGGGAGACGAAGGCCCTTTGGAGGTCGCAGTCAGGTGTTGATCTCAAACCACCGCAAGCTGCTGTGGTCAAAGTCCGACCCCAGACTAAGAATTTTGCCTCCTCCAAGATTGCAGCGGGATGGTCGCTTCACCGTCACGCCCTGAACTTTGCCGTGGTCGTGCTGAACGAGCTCAGTGGCAACGACGTCGCCGATCGTCCTGGCGCCAAGCCGGCGGCAAGCCCGAGAAGGCAACAATAAACCTGCCTATCAATGAACTTTAAGGCAACTTCCGTTTAAAAGATGCATTAAAGCAAGCTTGGACAGGACATTGATCTCATTGTTGGCGTGCGCCAACAGCGGCAGCCGCGCGCGGATTGCGGTATCGCAGCGAGCTGCGCTTTTTTTAATATGACGCAGTGGAGTTCCGTGAAGACCCGCTCCCTTGGTGGTCGGGCCCCGCAGCGTGAGACGAGGAGGCGGTCGCCGCCGCCATGCTCGTCTTGAACTCCTCTTCGGTGACGTCGTACTCCCAGGCCGGGATGACGTGGAGTTCGTTATCGGTCGGGTCGCGAACGACGCCCATCGGGTCTTTACCATCCATGACGGCCTTGACCTGCTCCAGATACAGCTTCCGAAGCGCGATGATGCCGTAGTCTCCGAGCGGCAGAAGGTGCTCGTTCTCGCGATCGACGATGTCGCCGAGGCTCTCTATGATCGTGGCATCTTCGGTCGCGATCACGCTGGCCATGGTGTAGCCAAGTTCCGGCGGCTCGTTGCCCTCCTTCTCGGTGTACTCCTGATACGGCTCGATCGGCAGCGCCTTCCAGGCGCGGGCGATCGGATCGCGGGTGAACGTGCCCGGGTTGTCGGCTGGCTTGAACACTAGACGGATGATCAGCGAATGGAAGTCGTCGATCGGGACGCTCCAGCGGCAGGAGATCGGCGGCGTGCCGGCGTTCCCGACAAGGTTGCGGCCCTGGCTGCCGCCCGCGCTGATACCCGGCATCAGGAGGTGATGCTCGCGGTAGTTCCACACGCCGGGCTTGCCAGGCCGATACGCCTTGTGAACGAGACCCCAGCGGGTCTCGGTGAAGCCCATCTCGGGCTCGACCTCAAGGTCGTCCCAGACGTCGGCGTGCAGGAAGCTCACGTGGAGCGGGTCGATGCCGTTCTCGACGCACTGAAGCCAGTTGCAGTTGGCGACGCCGGTGATTTTGACGTGGCGCTCGCCCTCGGCGGCCAGGAAGTCAAAGTTTGGCAGCAGCGGGACCGGAGGGGCGCCCATGTAGGCGAAGACGAGCCCACCGCGCTCCTGAACCGGGTACGCCTTCTGCTTTATGCTGAGGCGGAAATCGCTCGCTTCGCTCGGTGTCTGCAGCACCGTGCCGTCAGCGTCAAAGACCCAGCCGTGGTAGCGGCACATCAGGCCCTTGCTCATCGCTGTACCGAGGCACAGGTTGGCGCGCCGGTGCGCGCAGCGCGCATCGAGCAGCCCGACGGTGCCGCTCCTGTCACGGTAGAGAACGAGATCCTCGCCCAGCGCGCGGATGAACGTCGGCTTGGTCTTCAGGTCGGCCGAAATACCGACCGGTAACCAGTATTTGCGAAAAAACTCGCCCATCGGCGTGCCTTTTTCGACGCGGGTGAGCATTTCGTTCTCTTCTTTGGTCAGCATGCGCGCGCTCCTCAGGGCAAGCATTAGGCGACGGCGGCTGTCAGCTTTGCGTCCGAGGCATCAAACGCCGGATCCCACGATCGCAGCAGCTTCAGCTCGCCCAGCGCCTGCTTCAGGAAGTCGAAGCGGTAGTACTTCGAGACCGGGTACTTGGGCAGGTTCCATTCGCGGGTGTAGATGCTGACCTTGCGTTCGTACGCGCTGATGTCCAGCACTGGACCCCAGTCGTTGTGGTCCTCTTCCCAGGCGATCTCGGCCAGCTCGCGGCTGACGTGAATCTGGTGACGCAGCACGCAGTCGATGGTCTCTTCCCGGTTGAGCCGCGCGAACTCGGCGCCCCGGAGGGTCGCCCGGACCATCGCCAGCACCAACTCGGGTTTCTGCTCGATGACCTCGATCGTCGTCGACAGGCCAGCCTCGGGCAGCACGTACAGGTCACGCGCCGAAGTCAGGCGGTGCCCGCCCATCCGCACGGCAATGTTCCAGTGCGGCGGGTCGCAGCAGACCGCGTCGAGCTCACCCTTCTCGAAGAGAGCAAGGCGATAGCGCTCTGTGTCCGGCGGCCTGCCGCGGCTATCGACCCAGGTCACCTCGTCGGGATCCACGCCGAAGTGCCGTAGCACGATCGTCGCGTCGATGCTCGAACCGCCCTTGCGGTCCGCTCCGAGCCGCTTACCCTTGAGCTGCAATGGGTCTTTGATGTGCGGTTGGGCGACGAAGACGTGGGCCGTACGGTCCGCGATTGAAATGACGTTGATGTCGGAGTCTTCTGGTCCCCGCTTTTCGCGCACCGAGCGGAACATCGGAGAACCGCCTGGCGAAGCGAACACGACCTTGCCCTGTCTGCGCCACTGGTGGCGGGGGTGCTGAGCATCCGGAATTCCAAGAACCGCTTCGAGGGTCACGTCGAGATCTTCCTCACGGAAAAACCCCTTATCGCAGGCCACCCACAACGGTGTCAGGTTCATCGGGAACGCCGGCCCGTAGATCACGACCTTCTCGCTAGACGACGTCATTGGTGTAACCTCCAGACGGCTCGGGGTAGGCGCCGGCAAGACCTTCGCGATCTCGACGTCGATCTGACCAAACGGGGTCTAAATTGGCCTATAATAGGGCGGCCGACCGAGGCTGTCTCGCGGGGCTGCCTCCCCGTGATGCTTGCGGCGCGGGCAGGTTGCTGCTCCGCCGATCAGAGAAAGGACCGCGCGTGTACTCTTCGCTGGCCGATGGCCACTGCTTTTTACAGGCCAGACCGGCGCTGAGCACCGTCGCGGCGCTCAGCGTCTTGCTGTCGGCGGCGTGTTCGCCGGCGCCGCCGGAGACCGACGCGCCTGCTATGCCGGCCCAGCCGGCGGCAGGCTCGACCGCCTCGCCGCAAGTCGCCGCGTTGCCGGCCGGCGCGGCATCAGCGGTCGCAGCCGCCGGCCCGGCGGCGGTTGGTGGGACGGCCACGAAGATCCGCGTCTCCTACCCTGAGGGTGGGGCGCACCTGCCGCTATTCTACGGCCGTGACATGGGCATTTTCGCAAAAAACGGCCTCGACGTGACGCTCCAGGGGCTGGGCGGCGGGCCGGTCGCGGCGGCGGCGCTGCAATCTGGCGACATCCAGCTCGTGGACATCACCGGTTCGGAGGTCGTCAGTGCCGACGCCGCCGGCGCTGACATCATCATCCTGGCGACACTGACGCCGGTCTATCCCTACGTTTTCGAGGTCAGTCCGGCTATCTCGTCGAAGGATGATCTCAAGGGGAAGACGATCGCCGTTCGCGCATCCGGCGACGCGACGGACATCGCCACGCGGGTACTGCTCAAGCAGCAGGGTCTCGATCCGGACAACGACGTGACCATCCTCGCGGTGCAGCAAGAAGGCGCGCGGATGGCCTCGCTCATGGCGGGCCAGATCTGTTGCACGGTCGCCCAGGTCCAGGATCGGGGGCTCCTCGAAAAAAAACATTTCCACATGCTGTTCGACATGACCAGGCTGGGCATTGCGAACGCGCAGGGCGTAATCGCGACGAGGCGCGCCTATGCGAAGGACCACCCGGATGTCATCCAGCACTTCATGGACTCGCTGATCGAGAGCATCGCGCGGTCGAAGAATGACCGGGCAGGTTCGCTGCCGGTGCTGAAGGCGCAGCTCAGGCTCGAAGACGACGCCATTGTCGCTGCGACCTACGACTTCTTCATTGGCGAGGTCGTCCCGAACGTCCCGACACCCACGGCGGCGCAGTTCGCAGATGCCATCTCAATCCTGTCGCAGCAGAACGACAAGCTCAAGGGCTTCGACGTTACTCCCTTCATCGATGCGTCATTTCTAGACAGCTCGCTGAAGCGCGGCCTCGACAAGTCCCGCTAGCGCGGGCTCAGGGCCGGCGGCGTCGGCCGGCGAGACCGGCTAGCGTGTGGCGCAGGAGCCGAGCGGGACGAGGAGGACGGCATGGAGGCTGGTGCGGGCGGACAGGGGGCCAGGCTGCGGGCGCGAGATGTCACCATCCACTACTGGCTGGAGCGCTCGAACAGCGAGTTCCTGGCCGTCGATGGTATCAACCTCGACGTCCACGAGGGTGAGTTGCTGTCGATCGTCGGACCGTCGGGCTGCGGAAAATCGACGTTCTTGAACGCGGTCGATGGCCTGCTTCCGATCTCCGGAGGCTCACTCACGCTCAATGGCCGCGCGATCAACCGACCGGGACGCGATCGGGCGATGGTGTTCCAGCAGCCGAATCTGCTGCCCTGGCGAACCGTGATGGGCAACGTGGTGTACGGCCTCGAGTTGCAGGGCCGGCCGGTGGGCGAAGCGCGTAAGCATGCCGAGCACTTCATCGAGCTGGTTGGGCTTCGTGGTTTCGCGGACGCCTACCCATCAGAACTGTCGGGCGGGATGCAGCAGCGGGTGAACCTTGCGCGGGCACTGGCGATCGATCCGCAGATGCTCCTGCTCGACGAGCCGTTCGCCGCGCTCGACGCTCAAACCCGCGAGTTCATGCAGCTTGAGCTGTTGCGGGTCTGGTCCGAGACCCGCAAGACCGCCATCTTCATCACCCACGACATCAAGGAGGCGGTGTACCTCGCCGATCGGGTTGTCGTGTTCAGCGCCCGCCCGGGCCGGGTGCGGCAGGTCTACGAGATTGACCTGCCACGCCCTCGTTCGCTGAGCATCAAGCGCGCGCAGCATTTCCTCGCCTACGAGGACGCGATATGGGGCTGTATCGAAGAAGAAGTAACGGCCGCGAATCGGGTCGGCTTGGCGGTGAGGAGCTGAACGTGGCAAATGCACCCGATAGGTCGGTCGCCAAACAGCCTGCGCCAGCGGCGCCAGGCGGCGCGGGCAGGACTGGCCTGCGCATCCCTGGGCGCTCAAATCGCCCGCGGCGCTATGAGGCTACCCTGATCGGGGGCGGCAGCGTGCTGCTGTTCTTGATCGTCTGGCAGGCCGCAGCGTCGGCACGGCTGGTCCCGCCATTGTTCCTACCGGGGCCGCTCGACATCGTCGACGCATTCGTCGTGCTGTTCGCGCAGGGCCAGATCTGGAACGACATCTGGGTCAGCGGCCAAGAGCTGGTGTATGGCTACGGGTTGGCCGTGCTCATCGGGCTGCCGCTGGGCCTGTTGATGGGCTGGTACCGGCGGCTGAACTACGCGCTCGACCCGTTCATCAACTTCTTTTACAGCACGCCACGGGTCGCGCTGCTACCGCTGCTGATTCTCTGGTTCGGCATCGGGATTTGGTCGAAGATCGCGGTGGTGTTCCTGGGCTCGTTCTTCCCGATCGTGATCAACACGATCGCGGGCGTCCGTAACCTCGACGCTGGCCTGATCAAGACGTCCCGGTCGTTCGGCGCTACGGACGCCCAGATCTTCCGGACGCTGGCGCTGCCGGGCTCGGTGCCGTTCATCCTGGCCGGCTTGCGGCTCGCTGTGGGCCACGCGCTGATCGGGGTGATCGTCGGCGAGCTGGTGGCGGCACAGGCTGGCGTCGGGCTGATGATGGCGAAGGCCGGAGCCACCTTCCAAACCTCCAAAGTGTTCGCCGGACTGATCATCGTCGCCGGCACCGGCATCATCACCACCGGCATCTTGCAGCGCATCGAGCACCGCTTCCAGGCATGGAAACCTCAAAACGACGGCTAACTGACCAAGGGCTCCGCCCTTGATATCCCTTACGCGTGAGGATGCCTAAACGTATTGAAGAAGCCGACACCGCTTTCCACAACCTACTCAAAGCTAGGCAGCGTTGCTGTCTGGTAGCTGCTTCGCCGCGGGCAGTTTCACTCGCGGCCTGCGCCGTGCGCCAGCGCTCCCCTCTCCATAGCCTACGGCAGCTGCCTTCAACGCCGCAAAGCTCTCGGCGTATTTCTCAAGATTGCGAGCCGCGTTTAGATCGCGGTCGCATTCAAAACCGCAGGCGTCGCACCTGAAGGTGCGTTCGTTCAAATCCAGCGTATCTTTAACCACGCTGCAGCAAGAGCAAATCTTGCTTGAAGGAGACCAGCGGTCAGCGACCACTTCGAACCGTAGAGTCTCGACTTGTAAACGTGGTATCTTCGCCGCGATTGAGGATAACCACCTCAACGTTGCGTGCTTGGCAAATCGCCAAGACCACTTCAGCCCCACACCGGAGCAGGCGATCCTTGTGCGTGATGACCAGCCGACCGACTTTGCTATCCACGATTTCGTCAAGCAGGCGCTTTTGTCCCTTCTTGCGGTAATTCATGCCCGAACCGAGATCG
>JASHRR010000912.1 GCA_030037185.1 Xanthobacteraceae bacterium
GCGCCAGGATGACGCGGCTTTCCGGATTGGAAAAATTGACCAGCAGCGCACTGGGACACAACTCCTCGATATCACGCGCGAAATCGAGCACCATCGGCAACGTCCGCAGTGTGAAAGAGAGTCCACCGGGGCCGCCATTCTCCCCGAGCGTCTGACGAATCCCGTACTTCTTGGGTATTTCGTAGTCGAGCTTCCACAGTCGATTGCGCTCGATCGCGGTGGCGTTGAGCACGAACCCGGCGCCGTCCAGTGCGGCACGGCGATCCGTCGTGTGCTCGATCTTCAGTTCAGCGCCAGACAAGTCGTTCAGCATCCGGGCAAGCATGGTCATACGGCCGAGGCTCTCGGCGTTGATATCCACCAGAGTTAGGGTTGAGCCCCGCAGCTTCTCCCCGAAGAATATGTCTCTGAACATGCTCAGTCCAAAGCACATGCTGCCGGCGCCGATAAACACGATCTTGGCTGTATTGGGCATATTGATCCTCAACATAACGACAGTTTTGAAAAGCATGGCCTGGCGCGTTCCGCAGGAATTCAAGGAATCTCGAGCCTTCTGATCTCGATCTCCTTCCTCCTTCTCGCCTCGGCCGTCTTCGGCAGTGTACGGTCAGTACACCATTCCTGAACGCAGGTTCGGCCTCGTCGATGTCGGCGCCCTCGGGCTCGCTGAACAAGCGCTACAATGAGCCACAATGGCGCTGGGAACCATAGTCGTCATTCTTAGTTCCTCCCTCTCGTGTTTTTCTCGCATTTGAAGGCAGCATTCGGGACCTGCTCGATAATGCGGCGGCGTATCATCCATGACCAAGCGCAAGCGCGACGAGCTTCGTCGCACCGCCTGACTTTATCCGCAAAAGTATCGAATGCTTGCCCTGCGGCCCGCCTTCGATGACACGCCGCAGATCGGTCGGAGAGGAGATCTTCTTGCCAGCCGCTTCTAAGATCACGTCTCCAGTCTGGACATCGCGCTCGGCGGCGGAGCCATCTGGGTCGGCGTCGCAGACGACCACTCCGTCACCGCCTGCGCGGGGCACTACTGAGAGACCAAGTTCCGGCACATCTGTACCGCGCCGTCGCGGCACTGCTTGTCGTTCCTCTGGAAGCATCCCAAGAATCAGACCGATTGTCTTATCCTCTCCTTTGCGCACAATGGTCACTTGCGCTGGCGTGCCGGGAGACATGTCGCTGAGCGTGCGTGCGAGCTGACGGCCGTCGCCAATCGCTTTGCCATTCACGGCGGTGATCACGTCACCGGCTTCGACTCCTGCCTTTGCGGCCGGGCCATTTGCCTCGGGCTCAGCCACCAATGCGCCGCGCCGCTCCTTGAGACCGAGGCTTTCCGCAACATCGGGCGTTATTTCCTCGACTTGGACGCCGATCCAGCCTCGGCTCACAGCGCCTTTTTCCCTGAGCTGGGTGACGATATCTTTGACGACCTCCGCCGGGGCCGCGAAAGCAAGGCCGACCGAACCGCCCGAGGGGGAAAGAATAGCCGTATTCACACCTATGACATTGCCATCGATATCGAAGGTCGGCCCACCGGAATTACCCCTGTTCACAGACGCGTCGATCTGGATGAAATCCTCGTACGGTCCATCGCCGATATCGCGCCCTCGCGCTGAGACAATGCCCGCGGTGACGGTTCCACCGAGACCGAACGGATTGCCGATCGCGAGCACCAGATCGCCGACGCGCGGGCTTGCTTCGGCGAATTCGACGAATGGAAAGCCAGTGCCTTCCACTTTGATCAACGCGATATCGGTTCGTGAATCACTGCCGATCACTTTCGCGGAATAGATCTTGCCGCCATCGGTGGTTATTTCTGCGGTGTTGGCATTTTCGACGACATGACCGTTGGTTACCACATAACCATCGGCCGAAATGAAAAAGCCAGAGCCTTGTCTCATCATCAGTTTGCGGCCAGGTAGGTTCGGCGAGTGGTGCGGCTTGTCCGACTGGCCAAATCGCTGCAAAGACCGCTCCAGTGGCAGGTCGCTGAAGGACGGCAAGCCGTCGCCGACTGTCAGCGTGCCGGCGTCCACCTTGACGCGCAGTGAGACCACCGCCGGCTTCACCTTGTCTACAATATCCGCATAGCCAATCGGCCGCTGGTTCGATTGGCCGTGAGCGATTCCTGTGACAGCCACATTGGGCGCGACTGGGCTGAAAACAGGGTTCGACGCAACAACAATAATGGCAATGCCGGCCAAAATGCTGATGCGATGAGATTGGGCCATTTCCGTCCCTCTGCAAGGCCGATGAAATCTAAAGCCATGCTATGCCGCCAACTCATCAGATCATTGATATGGCTCAATGATGCGGAAACCTCCCAGAGGTTGCATGCAGACAGATGCGCTGGGCAGAATTCTCCGCGCACGGCAGGCCGCAGGTCGTTCATGGTTGGCGCTCGGAGGCGAGACATTCTGTTGCACAAGATGCTGCTCCCACAGGCAGCAACTGCGCGGCCTTTTGGCCGAATGTACCGCACCTACATGTGTACCTATGTGGGCGGATTACGAGCACTCGATCGGAGCAACCTCCTGCAAAGTTGTGCCTCTGCACGACCTGGAGGTGGAGACGTCGGCAATCCGTCTCAGATCGGTCAAACCATCCCGTCGGGCATCGATCGTGCGTGCACTCGGCAGCGCCGACGAATACCGGAGAGTTCGGCTGCGGACGATGTCGTTTCGCGAACGTTGCGCGGAAGGAAACCGAAGGTATCGACGTCAGTTCCGAGTAAATTCGACATGTAGGTCGCCAGATTGAGTGCAATCGGCATTGGACTAGCGCGCCAATCAGAATCCCATTCGGGCGTACATACGTGCGGCAATCGCCGTCAGTGCGACCGTGGCAGCTACTAGGATACCGAAATCGAAGAGCAGTCCGTAATCGGTCGTTCCAGCCGTCAGCATCAAGGCCCTGAGCGCATCGACTTGGTAGGTTAAGGGGTTGAAACGTGAGACCAATCGCAGCCAATCCGGCATTAGCGACAGCGGATAAATCGCGTTGCTCGCAAAGAAGATCGGCATCGTCAGCACCTGGCCGATACCCATGAAGCGTTCGCGCGTCTTCACGATGCAAGCGATAATCAGTGAAAACGTCGAGAAAAGCGCCGAACCGATCATAATAATTGCAACTACACCCATAATTTTCACGGGATGCAGATCAACGCCGACGCCAAGCATGACTGAGAGTATGTATACGATGAAAGCCTGAGATAGCGCTCTCACGCTAGCTGACAGCGCTTTGCCGGCGACCAGTGCTGAGCGGGGCGCAGGACTAACCAAATAGCGCTGAAGCACGCCGAGATCGCGTTCCCAAATCGCCGAAATGCCGTAGAAAATCGCAACGAACAGAACGCTTTGGGCCAAGATACCGGCAGCAAGAAAATCGAGATAGCCAACGCTGCCCGGCGATACGCCGCGAACTTGCGCCATTACTTCGCCGAACAGAAGCAGCCACAGCACTGGCTGGGCCGCCCGCGTTATAAGCTCCAGCGGATCATGGCAAAGCTTCTGCACCTCAGCTGCGGCGATTGCCCAGATCTGAGTCAAATAATCCGTCAGGACATCGCCGGCGGTCCGGTCAACCATGGCTGCTGGTACTTCCCGCTCAGACATCAAGGCGGTCTCCGACCGACGCCATGGATCCAGGTCATCCGTGCTCACGAGCGGCAAGCCGCGCTCGCCGAACGTCTCCGTAACATCCTCCTGACTCGGCTTCGCCCTTCGCGGCTACCAGTCCGAGAAAAACATCATCGAGCGTGGCGTCGGGCCCGACTTTGGCCTTCAGCTCGCTTGGCTTCCCGATCCCGACGAGCCGGCCTCCGTCAATCAGGGCGATGCGATCGCAAAACTCGTCAATCTCATCTAGATGGTGCGAAGTGACAATCATCGTGGTCCCGAAACTGCGGCGCAGATCGAGCACATGATCCCAAACGGTTTCTCGTGCACCCGGGTCGAGTCCGACTGTCGGTTCATCCAGAAACAGAACTTTCGGCCGATGGAGAAGGCTTTGTGCAATTTCCAGGCGACGGATCATGCCGCCGGAGTAGCGCCCGACCAAATGGTTGGCAGCCTCCGTCAGGCCCATCCGGGCCAGCGCGCGGGCGATGCGAGATATACGTTCATGCCGGGGCACGCCGTAGAGTCGAGCGGATAGCAACATGTTCTCGTATCCGGTCAACGAGCCGTCAGCGGAGAGAAGTTGCGGCACATAGCCCAGTTGGCGCCTGACGGCTGCGGATTGGCGCACGATGTCGTAGCCGACGATTGTGGCGGTCCCCGACGTGGGGGGGAGCAAAGTAGTCAGCATCTTTATGAGCGTGCTCTTGCCCGCACCGTTTGGGCCAATTAGCCCGAAAATCTCGCCCCGGTTCACCGCGAAGCTGGCGCGGTCGACGGCAACAAAGTCGCCGAACCGGCATGTCAATTCACGAATTTCTACCGTGGGAATCGGGGCTTGATTATCGATCATCGCACTATCCGTCATGATCTGAGACCTCGAAGCTAGCATGTCAAATGCCTTCGATCGAGGTAAGCTCTAATCGATGGTTGAAAAGACAAAAGGACGCTGCCGTGCGCTGCTCCCGGGAGCTGAGCAGCGGCCCGTTTTCGCGCACGGCTGCGGACCACGACGGCCTCCGCCTCCTGGCCGCTCGAAAGACGCATGGGCCCGACAGCGCGGCGATGCAGCGCTATCGCCCTGGTCTCGAACGCGTGTCCGCCGAGAGCGACGAGTTCCTTTGGGTCATGCGTGAATTCTCGCAGCGACCCGACGAGATTTCCGTGCGGGCCAGAACTTGGGTCGCCTTGATAGCAACGGCGACCGTGTCATGGTTCACCGTTGCGGCTCGGCACTGGGCGCCGCGCGTCAAGCTGACCAATTCTGTCATCGGCGCTTGAGGCCTTTGGTCGCTCGCACGACGCGCGCTTGCTGGCCGATTTGCTTGTGTTCTGAGAAGCCGACCGAGGCGCACGGCGTCGGCATTGGCAATCAGGTCTTCGGGCCACATTTCCCTTCTTTCTGCTCCCGACGCCGTGATAAGCAGACGAAAGCGGCTGCAGCTGGCAAGATTTCCATCGTGATGGACGAAACCGCAGCCCAAGGGACAAAACACTGCGGCGACAGGCTTATCGTCGTCGCCCGGACGTACTCATTCCTTCGCCCTCACCACCACAAGGGGACAGGGCGCGTGACGCATCACGGTTTCGGCCACGCTACCGAGAAGCGCCCGCTGCATTCCGCCGCGACCATGACTGCCGATGACGAGGAGGTCTGCTGACCACTCCTCCGCAGCCTTCACAATCTCATCGGAGGGCGTGCCGACTTGAAACAATTCCAGGACAGATGACTGAAGCGGTAAACGTTGCCGGATTGCGGCCACCAGCCGCTTGGCATCGAGCTTAGCGGCGCAAACCAGCTCATTCGGCGACGGACCGGTGTCGCCGGGATAGAGCAAAGAGACATCCACGACATGAATAAACGCGACCTCCGCTCCGAGCGATACCGCGAGATCGACACCAGTCTCCGCAGCACGGACCGCAACTGGCTCGCTATCGATCGCGATCAGAACCTTTTTGAAGCTCATTACGGCCTCCTTCACACGGTACGACGCAACCAGAATAGCCAAACCGTGTGCGCGCGGGCTTGAGCTAGGTCAACCCGAACGATTTGAGGCGTGCGGCCTGACTGCACGGGAGCTCGTAGCTTAACTATTCCGATCTGGGTCTGCTCATCGTCGATAGCGTTCCAAACCAGAGAGTTGCCATGCGATTTATCCCGCCATCGGGTGAAACCCTCGCGCCGTATGCGCGCGATCTCAACAGAGCAGTATTTCTCAAGGATTGAAGCGCCGGCGTCGATGCGATTTTTGCGGCATTAACGGCAGGACGCAGGCTATTATAACGCTGTGGCCGTCCGAAGGGATGGCGAGAATCTTACCGAACCCGCAAAATTTCAACGCCCGGCAACGCCTTGCCCTCCATCCATTCGAGGAACGCGCCACCGGCCGCGGATACGTAGGTGAATCCCCCAGCGGCGTTGGCCGCATTGAGCGCCGCCACGGTGTCGCCACCGCCCGCAATCGAAACCAGGTTGCCGGCCCGGGTCAGTTCCGCGGCGGCTTCGGCAACCGCAACCGTGCCGGTGTCGAACGGTTCTATCTCGAAGGCACCGACCGGGCCGTTCCAGACCAGCGTCTTCACGCGCGCCAGCACGGAAACGATGTGCTGCACAGTCAGCGGCCCGATGTCGAGGATCATCTCGTCGTCCGCCACGGCGCTGACCGGCGCGACGCGCGATGGCGCATAAGCCTTGAATTCCTTCGCCACCACGACATCGACCGGCAGCACGATTTCGCGGTTCTCGATCTTGGCCTTGCGGAGGATGTCGAGCGCCGTCTGGGCAAGATGATGCTCGCACAGTGATTTTCCGACCGGACGTCCCTGTGCCGCGAG